>JADHQW010000017.1 GCA_016777705.1 Alphaproteobacteria bacterium
AAGAAATTGCCTTTGTTGAGATAAATGAAAAAGAAATTTTAGGAATTAATGACCAAATTGATTTATCAATTGCAGAAAAAATTGCTCAACATTCTCTAAGAAAACAAGCTATGCTAAATGGTGTAAAATTAATTGATCCAGAATCTGTTTTTCTTAATTTTGACACTGAGATAAGTAAAAACGTAACTATTCACCCTAATGTTGTATTTGGTAAAAATGTTAAGATTTCTTCAGGAGTTGAGATAAAATCATTTTCACATATTGAAGATTGCAAAATACATGAAAATTGTGTAATTGGCCCCTTTGCAAGAATTAGAGGCGAAAGCATCTTAGGTAAGGAAACTAAAGTTGGTAATTTTGTTGAGATAAAGAAAAGTAATTTGGACAAAAAAGTTAAAATTAACCATTTATCATACATAGGAGATAGTGAGATAGGTACATCTACAAATATTGGAGCGGGAACAATTACTTGTAATTATGATGGACACAATAAAAATAAAACAATAATAGGTAAAAATTCTTTTATAGGTTCTAATTCAACAATTATTGCTCCAATTAAAATTGGGGACGAAGTAACTTTAGGAGCGGGAAGTGTTTTTAATCAAGACGTACCAGACGAAAGCCTATCAATAGGTAGAGCTCGACAAATAATTAAAAATAAAAAGAAATCTTAAATTATCTGACTAATATCCTCTATAAGACAATCTATTGTGAGTAAACAAACCTGGGGCAACTACGATGTCAAATTTTTGTTTTCTCCACCAAGAATTGTTCAACTCAATTTCTATATTTTTAAATCCATTAATCTTTTTTTTTGTATTTGTTTCTTCTGCCTTTTTTACAATTATGTCTAAATATTTTTTTCTATCTACTAAAATTCCTAAATTTGCCCAGTTTAAAACAGAACTAGGTACTCGGTAAAAGCCATTAGAAATTGCATAGATCTTATCTGGGTGACGTTTATCTGGATTGCTGATTACATAAGTTGACGTTCCTATTAATTTTTCTGCTTTTAAAGGTCTTAAAAATCTCTTCATACGAGAAACAAAAGTATTTGACCAATAGCTTTTATATTTCTTGAGAGCGACAAATGGTTCTCCCGGATTATTTCTATTTCTTAATCTAACTTGGATAACGTTAGGCATTGATAACAGCTCTATAGAAGTTTTTAATTGATCGTAAGTTGTTTGTTTATTTTCTATTAATGGTAAGTCATTTTCTAATAATAATAAGGGTCCACTCGGCATTTGTTCTGCTAGATTTTTAAAACCATGAAGAATACCTTTATTTTTTTTTATTACAATTGGTTGATAATTGAATTTTTTAGCTATTTTTAATCCTTCCTTTGTATATTCAGGCAAACAAATAAACTTTTGATTTGTAAGTAAGGATAAACCGTTTTTTTGATATGAAATAAGTGAATTAACTAAGCTGTCATAACCTTGCCAACTTAAAATACCAATTGAAAAATTGAGAGTAGACATAATAAATTTTCTATTTATGACTGATTAACATCAATATCTTCTAAAATGAGTGCTTCAAATTCTCTCAGACGTTTATATACACTCGCTAATTCAATAATAGTTGGCCATGCTTTTAATAAATATTGCATAGACCCCTCAACTCTTCCAAAAGCTCTAATAATCTGTTGCATAACACCAAGTGTTACAATACCTGCAACAATGGCTGGTGCTAAAAATACATAAGCCGATAAAACATTAGCTTGTAAATAAGCCATACGTCCAACATTAAAATATAAATAACGAAGATAACTTAAAAAATGGATGCTCCTAACATCATCAAATAATTCTTCAATCTTTTTTGGTCTAATATTTCCATCATCTTCTGCAATAACAAGTAATTTTCTATACGCAGCTTCTTTTTTTTGTAAATCGTATTCCACTCCCACTAACCTTAATATCCACCCTAACGCTATTAAAAAGATGGTTCCACCTAAAGTCCATATCAAAGCACCTGTGATCAGACCGTATTGCCAATCTCCAAAGAAGAATATTGGAATTCCAACTGACAATCCTAATAATATTGGAATAAACTGAATTAAAACCATTATTGATTCAATTAAACTTGTACCAAGTGATTCCATTATTCGAGAAAACTTTATTGTATCTTCTTGAACTCTTTGAGCTGCTCCCTCAATGTTACTAGCTCTTTCATAAACTGAGTGATACCACTCAACCATAGCTGCCCGCCATCTAAATAAGAAGTGAGCTGTAAAAAAACTAATAATTACATAAACTGATACATATAAACCAGCTAATGAAATAAATGAAAACAAGCTTTCCCAGTATTCTTCAATTGTAATTGAATTAGGTTTAGATAAAGCTTTTTGGATCATATCATAAAATTCGCCAAACCACTTATTAATTTCAACATCAATTTTTACTTGAACCCAAAGTGATGTTAAAATTACAAATGATCCAATCCATGACCATAAGAGCCATTTTTTTATTACAAAAAATCTAAACATCTGAAACCCTTTAAATATTGCTGATTATGCTTCATTTTTATGTACATTGATACTTAACACTACTCCTACACTAATCAAAATCGTGAATAACGAAGTTCCACCGTAACTTATTAATGGCAAAGGTGCTCCCACAACAGGCAATAATCCACATACCATACCTATATTTAGAGTTAAGTAGAGAAATATTAATAATCCTACACCAAAAACTATTACTTTTGAAAATAAAGTGTCTACAGTAAAACTAATTTTAACAATAGATGCAATCAATACACAAAAAATTAAAATTATAGTCATCGCTCCAAAAAAACCTAATTCTTCAGAAATTAAAGTAAAAATAAAATCTGTGTGTTTTTCAGGTAAATAATTCAATCTGCTTTGACTTCCTAATAAATAACCTTTTCCAAAGAGCCCTCCTGAACCAATCGCTATTTTAGATTGTATGATCTGGTAACCACTGCCTAAACTGTCAATTTCTGGATTAAGAAACACTAAAATTCTATTCTTTTGATAATTATATAACTGTTGCCAAATTATTGGGACAGAAGAAATAAACGTTAATAAAAATATAAAAACAAACTTTAGAGACACACCCACATAAAAAAGTATTGCGAATCCTAATATAATTATAGTTAATCCCGTTCCTAAATCTGGTTGAGAAATTACAATCAAACCTGGTATAATGATATATAAAATTGGAATGACGTAAGAAAACAGTCTGTTGAAGTTGATTTTTGATAATTGATCAAAATATCTAGCTAACATTAAAATTAATGCAAATTTCATCAGCTCAGATGGTTGAACGTTTAATCCACCTATCGTAATCCATCTTTGAACGCTTCCAACACCAAAAAAGTTAACAAAAACAAGTGACAGTAAGCCTAATAAAAATGATATCAGAGTGAGTTTATAAAAAAATTTTGGATGTATAAATGTTATTATAAACATTAAAAAAACACCTATAATTAATCTTGTTAAGTGACTTTTTGCCCATGGATTCCAATTGCCTCCCGCTGCTGAGTATAACGCAGCAACCCCCACTAAACCCAAAAAAACAACACATAAAACTATAACCCAATTAATTTTTAAAAATTTAGTTAATAAAATTTTAGTAGGATTGTCTGTAGAAAATTTATTGCTTTTAAAATTCATAATTCTTTACACATTTTATATTTTAAACAAATTTTTAAATACATCTCTAGCTATGGGTGCCGCAACTGAGGAGCCACTTCCTCCATGCTCAACGACAACACTTATAGCGTATTTTGGCTTAGAAATTGGAGCGTAACCAACAAAAAGTGCATGATCTCTTTTTTTCCATGGTCTATCTTCATTTTTAATTAGACCTTTTTCTCTTTCTTCTTCAGTAATTCTTACAACTTGCACGGTTCCAGTTTTACCAGCCATTTCAACCTTTTTAGATCCAATTTTATATTTTTTTGCAGTACCTTTTTTGCCAAGTACAACCTCTTCCATTGATTTTTTTATAAAATTTAGATGTTCTTGGTTAATATCAAGATTATTAAATTCTTTGTTATTATTGTTTTTAATTAAAGAAGGATTAATAGCGTATTTACTATTTGCAATTCTAGATACCATGGTTACAAGTTGAAGAGGAGTGGTTAAAATGTATCCTTGACCAATTGATGCGTTTAAAGTTTCTCCATATGTCCAATTCACACCGTCTCTTTGCAATTTCCATTTAATATTTGGCACCACGCCTTTTGTTTTTTCATCTGTCTCAATATTATAATATTGCCCTAAACCAAGTTTTTTCATCATGACAGCAATTTTATCTATACCTACCTTTAAACCTAACTCATAAAAAAATACGTCACATGATTGCTCAATTGCCTGCATTAAATTTAGACTTCCATGTCCATTCTTGGCCCAACAATGAAAATTACTAGTTCCAAACTCTTTTACTCCAGTGCATGAAAACTTAGTCTTATAATTAATAATTCCACTTTCAAGTGCTGCTAATGCTACTGCCATTTTGATAGTCGACCCTGGAGGGTATACTCCAGACATGCTTCTGTTAAGTAGAGGAGATCTAGTATTATTTTTTAATACACTCCACTCATTATCACTTATTCCATTAGAAAACATATTCGGATTAAACCCAGGTGAAGAAACACAACATAAAAGTTCACCATTTTCAACATCCATAACTATAACTGAACCCGAATGTGGATTAACTATCTTATTGGCTTGATTAGTATAAACAAAGTTATTATCAATGTATGAAATGTTTTCGTTAACTTCAATCTGCTTTTTAATTACTTTATTTTGAATCGACGTTAAATTATAATTACCCATTTCTAATCTTTGCATTGCAAAAGCTTGTAAACTCATGTCTAACGAAACTTGTACATCTTCACCTGAACTGGTTTGCTGATAAATCCGTGTGTCTATAACATGACCTCTTGATGTCACTTCATTTCTTTTTCTTCCAAATTTGCCTCGTAACTCATTATCAAAAAACTTTTCCAAGCCTCTTTTCCCAACATCAAGACCAGGAACTGTCACCACATTACTATCAAGTTTATCTAATTTTGAAAATACACCTGTATATCCAGTAATATGACCTACTATTTTTCCTTGAGGATAAACCCTTTTCTTTGACATTGAAAAAGTAATTTCTGGAAATTCTACATTCCTTACTGCTAATTTTGAGACATCTCTTTGAGAAAGGTTTCTTGTTATCAAAATTTCTTTAGGGTTGTTGTTTTTTTTTTCATTCAAAGAAGAGTAGAATCGATCAAGATCTTTTTTATCAATATATATAATTTGTGATATTTTATAAATTAAAGCTTTAACATCTAACGATTCACTCCAATTTAACACAAGAGAAAAACTATCCATGTTACCTGCTAAAAGACGCATTTTCCTATCTAATATTCTACCTCGTTCTGGAGGAATAATAAAATAGTTAAATTGGTTTTGATTCGATAGCTTCTTATATTTCTGATTTTCAATTATTTGTAAGTCAAAAAATCTCCAACTTATACCTCCAACTACAAGAGTTTTTAAAAATGAAAGAAAAAAAAATCTTCTAGTTAGAGTTTGCTCTAATATTTTTTGATTATTATTTTTCATGCATCAACTTTTAAATAATCTTTGAATAAAATAAAATGAATTTATAATAAAGTTTACAATTGGAAATGATACCAAGGTTATTCCAATATAATATAATATTGGACTGAGATCAGGAATTTTTAAATTCAACAACATATTAATTAACAAAGTTACAGTAAATGCAATAACAAAAATTATGGTAAAATATAACCAATCATCTTCATGTTTTTCATCAGCAATGTTAATTCTGATATTCTCAGTTAAATATTTAAACAATAAAAAGTAAATAGAAGTTAAACCTAAATTATTCCCTAAAAAGACATCATTTAATAAACCAATGCAAATTAAATTGAAATTAGAAAGTATATAATTAAATTTCTTAATAAACAAAAAAATTATAATCGAAACTAAACTCGGGGTTGCAGTATTAAATATTAGAAAAAAACTTAGAGATACTTCGATGTTGATCAAAAAAAAGATACCTATAAAAAAAAAGATGCTTTTTGATAAATTATATATAAAATAAAAAAAAAGATTATTATTCATTAATCTTCAGCACTCTCAATTTTTCTTTTTCCACTCGAATCGATTCCCTTAAGACCCCGAGAGGTCTTGGGTTTTTGCATAGGTGCAAAACCGTCAAAGTCATTATTAGCATCTTGAGGTAAATTAAAATTTGTTATAATTGAAATATAAGTAATCCTATTAAGATCTACAGAAGGCTTTACGGAGTATTTCCCAGAAAAAGTTTTAACTACATTTCCAATATTTATGCCTGCTGGCAGTCTGCCACCATGACCAGATGTTTCCAAAGATTCACCTTCAATAAGAGTTGCTTCAGAAGATAAAAATTTGATTTTTAACAATTGACTATTCTGTCCTTGAATGATTGCTGGCCAATTACTTTGTGTTAAATAAGCAGGTATCATTGAATTAATATCTATAATTAATAATATTCTACTAGAATTAAAACTAACATTAACCACATAACCAACTAATCCAAGAGAAGAAATAGCTGGTTGACCTATTTTTACTCCATCTTTAGTACCTGCATCAATTAAAACTGTGTTAGCAAACGTGCCTCCAGGTGATGTTAATGCTCTACCAGTAACTATTCTAATTTTATTTTGGGGTATGGAGTTTAATAATTTTCTTAACTCTAATAATTCAAGTTCATTACTTGCAATTTTACTATTTGAAACTCTAAGTCTTCTGATTTCACTTTTTAGCCTTATATTTTCGTCTCTTAAAGATCCCGTTGATTTTACTTCTTCAAGAACACCTGCTATTTCTTTAACAGGCTTGTTAAACATATAGATGATTGGAGCTATAAAATCAGACACAAAAGCTTTGAAATTTCTTACTGCAATAAGATCCAATTTTCCTAAAAAAACTAAAATTAAGCATAATAAAACTAAAAAGAAATTAAAGTTTTTTGAGTATTTGAATGTTTTTTTATTTGACGGCTTGCCTGAAACCACCTGATACCACTCGAAAAAAAAGTTAATATAAACTAAACACCTATCAACACGTTTCTTAAAGATTTCATTTCATCAAGACAACGGCCTGTTCCCATTACTACACAAGTAAGAGGATCTTCAGCAATTACAACAGGTAATCCAGTAGCTTCTCTTATCGTTGTATCTAGATCTCCTAAAAGAGCTCCACCTCCAGTAAGCACTATACCTCTTTCGACTATATCAGCAGCTAATTCTGGTGGTGTTTGTTCTAATGCTGTTTTAGTAGCTTCAATAATTTGACCAACTGGCTCAGCCAAAGCTTCACAAATTTGAGCTTGATTTATTTCAATTTCTTTTGGGACCCCATTTACTAAATCTCTACCTCTAACTTCAATACTTGCACCTACACCATCTTTGGGTATTTTTGCTGTTGCAATTCCCTTTTTTATTCTCTCAGCTGTCATCTCTCCAATTAATAAATTATGATGACGTCTGATAAATGCCACTATTGCATCATCAAATTTATCACCACCTACCCTAACTGACCGAGCATAAACGATATTACCTAATGATAAAATAGCTACCTCTGTGGTACCCCCTCCAATATCGACTACCATTGAACCTGATGCTTCTGTAACTGGTAAATTTGCTCCAATTGCTGCAGCCATAGGCTCTTCAATAAGATACACTCTTCTAGCACCAGCAGCTTCTGCTGATTCTTGTATTGCTCTTCTTTCTACTGCAGTTGCTCCAGATGGTACGCATATCACTACCTGAGGACTAACTAAAGCTGATCTTTTATGAACTTTTCTAATAAAATGTTTAATCATTTCTTCTGCGACATCAAAATCGGCAATCACTCCATCTGCCATTGGCCTGATTGCTTTTATATTCCCAGGAGTTTTACCAAGCATGGTTTTTGCTTCTTCACCCACTGCTAATACTTGGGATTTCCCTCTTATCTCTGTGATTGCTACTACAGAAGGTTCGTTTAAAAGAATACCCTGACCTTTGACGTAAACTAGTGTATTTGCAGTACCCAGATCAATTGCAAGGTCAGCAGAAAGTAATCCTCTTAAATATCCAAACATTTGTAATTCCTTATAAACTATTTACAATCCTAGTTAATAAATATTATTATCATAGAAAACAAGATAAATAATTAATTTAAAGTAAAGTTTAAATAAATTCTAATTTTTATCTTTATCTACTAATCTGTTAGCAGTAATCCAAGGCATCATAGCCCTTAGTTCATTTCCCACAGCTTCTATTGGATGGTCAGCAACTTTCCTACGAGTAGCTTTAAAACTAGTTTGATTAACCTTGTTTTCTAACATCCAATCACGCGTAAATTTTCCCGACTGAATATCTTCTAGTATTCTTTTCATTTCAGCCTTAGTTTCTGAAGTTATTAGCCTAGGACCAGTAACATATTCTCCGTATTCTGCAGTATTACTGATGGAATAATTCATGTTTGCAATTCCACCTTCATATATCAAATCAACTATTAATTTAACTTCGTGAAGACACTCAAAATAAGCCATTTCTGGAGCATAACCAGCCTCAGTCAGAGTTTCATAACCTGCTCTAATTAACTCCACCAAACCTCCGCATAACACTGTCTGTTCTCCAAACAAGTCAGTCTCACACTCTTCTTTAAATGTGGTTTCAATCACGCCTGACCTTCCTCCTCCAACAGCAGAAGCATAAGACAAGCCAATATCATGTGTGTTACCAGAAACATCTTGATCAATTGCTATTAAACAAGGAACTCCTCCACCTTTTTGATATTCAGATCTCACTGTATGGCCAGGACCTTTTGGAGCAACCATAAAAACATCAATATCATTTCTGGGTTCTATTAGGTTAAAGTGAACGTTTAATCCGTGAGCAAAAGCTATTGCCGCTCCTGATTTCATATTTTTTTCAATTTCTTCTCTATAAATTTCACCCTGAAGTTCATCAGGGGTTAACATCATTATAACATCAGCCCATTTTGAAGCATCTGCAACATTCATTACTTTAAAACCTGCAGATTTTGCTTTATCTATAGAATTAGAATCTGAACGTAAAGCAACTGCAATCTCCTTTACTCCACTATCTCTTAAATTGGCTGCGTGTGCATGACCTTGACTACCATAACCAACAATAACAACTTTTTTATTTTTAATTAAATTAATATCTGCATCTCTGTCGTAGTACACTCGCATTAAATAACTCCTTAAGTAAGTAAATGAAAAAATATAATAATCTTATTATCAGGTAAGTTTAATTTGTTCTAGTACTTTTGTTTCTGTTTTGTCACCTCTTGAAATTGCAGAAACACCAGTACGTGATATCTCTATATCTCCAAGTGATTTCATCAGCCCTATGAAGGCGTCTATTTTATTAGGCCTTCCTGTTAATTCAAATACAAAACTGCCTAGAGTAACATCTAATGTTCTTGCTCTAAACGTTTCTGCTATTCTCAAAGCCTCTACTCTATTAGCCCCATCAGCAACTAATTTAATTAATGCTAATTCGCTTTTAATAAAAGGACCTTCCAATGTAAGATCCCTTACAAGATGGACAGGAACAATTCTTAAGAGTTGTGACTTTATTTGTTCTATTGTCATAGAAGTACCTCTAGTTACTAGTGATATTCTAGATAAATGACGTCTATTATCTATTTCAGTAACTGTAAGGCTTTCAATGTTATAGCCCCTGCCAGAAAATAAACCTATTACCCTTGCAAGAGTTCCAGGTTGATTATCAACTACAAGAGATAATGTTCTTGAAGTTTCTTCTTCATTAATTTCATTATTTTGATATACTGACATCTTAATTACCTTTTAAACTAAAGCTAAACCAGATTCAGATGTATCTGCAACCTTATCATCTGAACTAAGTATCATTTCATTATGGGCCGCACCAGAAGGTATCATTGGAAAACAATTTTCTTCTTTTTCAACTCTAATATCAGCTATAACTGGGCCACTAGTATTGATCATTTCATCAATTGTAGCATCTAAATTACTAACATCATCAACTCTTAAACCTTTTATACCAAAGCTTTTTGCTAACATTATAAAGTCTGGCAAAGAAGATGTGTAACTTTGACTATATCTTGACCCATGATTTAATTCCTGCCACTGTCTTACCATGCCCATCCATTGATTATTTAAAATAAAAATTTTAATTGGTAAATTATACTGAACAATTGTTGAAAGTTCTTGCATGTTCATTAAAAAAGAAGCTTCGCCAGAAATGTCTATAACTAAAGATTTTGGATGAGCAATTTGTACCCCAACAGAAGATGGTAAACCATAACCCATTGTACCCAAACCTCCAGAAGTCATCCAATGTTTAGGGGCAGAAAACCCAAAATATTGAGCAGCCCACATCTGATGTTGACCAACTTCAGTAGTTACATAAGTATCTTTATCTATTGTCTTTTCATATAAAGATTTTATAGCCTGTTGAGGCTTGATAATTGTTGCACCTTGGATAAATCCCAATGAATTCTTGGCTCTCCAATTATTTATTTGATTCCACCAGCTGGATTTAGATTGTATACTTTTTATATTATAACTTTTTTTGATCTCTTTAATCAAAAGAGATAAAACTTCTTTACAGTCGCCAACTATTCCAAAATCCACATGAACGACTTTATTTATTGAAGATTTATCAATGTCAATATGAATTTTTTTTGATTTAGGCGCAAATGCGTTTAATCTTCCAGTAACTCTATCGTCAAACCTAGCTCCCACGTTTAACATTACATCACAATTATGCATTGCTAAATTCGCTTCATAAGTTCCATGCATACCAAGCATACCTAAAAAGTTTTTGTTCTTATTTGAGACTACGCCTAAACCCATAAGTGTCAAAGTTACTGGAGCGTCAAGTAAATTAACTAACTCAGTTAATAAATTAGATGCTTCTATACCAGCATTAACCACACCACCACCAGCATATATTATTGGTTTTTTTGAATTAATTAACAAGTCAGCAGCTTGACTAATAATTTCAACATCAATTTGTGGTAAAACAGTAGTTAAAATTTTATTAATTTTAGTACGTTTTTTTATATATTGTATATTAGTCAGTTGTATATCTTTTGGAAGATCAATAAGCACTGGCCCTGGCCTTCCTGATGACGCGATTTCGAATGCTTCATGAACCGTAGCACATAACAAATCAGCATTTTTAACTAAATAATTATGTTTTGTACAAGGTCTAGAAATACCTGTAGTGTCCGCTTCTTGAAATGCATCGGTCCCAATTAAATGAGTTGGAACTTGTCCACTAAGACAAACTATTGGAACTGAATCCATTAATGCATCAGTTAAACCAGTAATTGCATTGGTGGCACCTGGACCAGACGTAACCAAAACACAACCTACTTTCCCAGTTGATCTCGCATAACCTTCAGCAGCGTGAACAGCAGCCTGTTCATGCCTCACTAAAACATGTTTAATTTTTTTATTTTTAAAAAGAGCATCGTATAGTGGAAGGACAGCACCACCAGGATATCCAAAAATCACTTCTACACCATTTTCAACTAGGGCTGTGATTACAGCCTCAGCTCCAGTCATTTTATTATCTTTACTCATCAATCAAAACTTCCAATCATATTGTTTTGAATTAAATAACAAAAACTCAAATAACCGTCAATAAATTATTATAATATTGCAATTAAATGGACTTAATTAAAATTTAATTACATATTGATAACTTTATATGGAATATAATTATGCTTAAACCATGTTATTTGTCTTTTCACATAACGTCTCGTATCTCTCATACTCAAGGAAATTGCTTCTTCAAGAGAAATTTCTTTATCTAAATAACTTAGCAGCCATTTGACACCAAGAGATTTAGCAATAGGTAACGATCTATCAACCTTATGATAAATTGATTCCACTTCTGCTAAACCGCCGTCTATAAGCATTTTATTAAATCTATCGTCACACTTATTATAAAGAGTTTTTCTATCTAAACAGAATAAAAAAGGATAAATAACCTTATCAATTTTTCTTTCTCTTGGTAGACTATGCCAATAAGACATATTTTTTCCTGTTTCGACAAAAACATTATATGCCCTCAATAGCCTGTGCTTATCGTTATTTCTCCTTTTAAAAGAAGGATCTATATCAAAGACCATCTCTTTAAATTTTTCAATGCCAATTTGATTAAACTTTGACAAACATTGTTTTTTTGTTTTTTTGGTTATATTAGGAATTGGTGACAAACCATTTATCACAGCATTTATATATAAACCAGATCCTCCTACTAGAATGGGTATTTTCTGATATTTTCTAATATCAATTAGAGTAGAGTTTAGGTCTAACAACCAATCTGAAACTGAAAAGTTGATATTAGTATCCACATAACCATACAAAAAATGAGGCACATTTTTCATTTCATTTTTTCTTGGTCTTGCTGAGAGCAAGTTAATATCTTTATAAACCTGAACTGAGTCGGCATTTATTATTGCTCCATTGATTTTTTTAGCTAATTCAATTGCAATAGCGGATTTACCTGTACAAGTAGCACCAGCAATAATAATCATATCATTTTTCCACGAATAATTATTTTTGGTTAGGTCAAATGATTTTTCAAAATTTACAGTACTAGACATAATAACTACAATCATATATCAAAATTTTATGGAATTTTATATATTAATAACAGATACAAAAGAATGTAAAATCAATAATTTTATATTAGACTCTATTTCCGGGTATATAGAAGCTAGTACTGGTAAAAAAATACTTTTAAGAGAGCTTAGTTCTAATAAAGCATATGAATGGGTATTTTCTAAAACCATAATAAATGAAGAAACAAAAAATTGGATAAGCAGCTTTCTGTCTTCACATAATATAGATTGTAATTTTATTAAATCTGGCAAAAACAGAAAAAAAAAATTACTTTTAGCTGATATGGATAGCACGATAATTGAAGAAGAAAGCTTAGATCAGTTAGGAAAATTAATTGGTAAAGAAAAAAATATTATTGAAATCACTGAAGATGCTATGAATGGAATTATAGATTTTGAAGAAGCCTTAATTAGAAGAGTAGCCATGCTAAAAGGTCATTCAGCAGATATATTAGACATTTTAAAAGAAAAAATAAATATTAATGTTGGTGCCAAAGAACTAATTAAAACTATGAACTTTAATGGGTCAAAAACTATTTTAGTCTCTGGCGGATTTACTTTTTTGACTGAATACTTAAAAAGTATATTAGGCTTTACCTATGCTCACGCTAACTCACTTGAAATTACACAACAAAAAGATACCCCCCCCATAATATCTGGGAAAGTCATAGAGCCTATACTAAACAAAAATTCTAAACTAGAATATTTAAGAATGTATATTGAAAAGTATAAATTAAATGATACAGACACAATCTGTGTAGGTGATGGCGCAAATGACATTGAAATGATCAAAAATGCTGATTTTGGAGTTTCTTTTAATGGCAAGAAAATACTTGATGAAGAAGCAAATATCCACTTCAAAAACACTAACCTTAGAGGCTTGTTATATGCTCAAGGATATAGTGACAAAGAGATAATTAAATAATAATTATTTTAATTCCAATGCTACAAATCTGGTGCCACTCTCAACCTTTACGAGCAAAAGGATAGCTTTTCTTTTTTGTTTAATAGCATTTTTAATAGCGTCTTCAATCACGTCTATAGAATTAACTTCTATTTGACCAACTCTTACAATTACCATACCAGGCAGAAGACCAGCTTCTTGTGCAACACTACCTTCTTTAACGGAAGAAATTAAAATTCCTGTTTTTATTTTTTTGAGTTTAAATTTATCTATGTTGGAGCTTGACAACTCTTCGGCTACAAAACCTAACTTTTCAAAAGTCTTAGATTTGGAATTTTTATTACCATTAGATTTAGTAATGAGATTTTCTTTTTCAGCTAATTCTAATTCTCCTAAAACAACATTTAAAGTAACTGTTTTACCGTTTCTTAAAATAACTAAAGGGACTGATTTACCAACCGGTGTTCCTGCAACAACTTTAGGTAACTCTTTCATAGTATCAATATCAATGCCATTAAATTTTAAAATAACATCCCCTGTTTTTACGCCTGCTTTTTGAGCAGGACCACCTTCAGTTGCAGATGAGACTAAAGCACCTCTTACTGACTTCATTCCTAAACTATCAGCTATTTCTTGTGAAATTTCCTGGATTAAAACACCAAGCCAACCTCTTTTAGTTCTTCCATATTGTTTAAGTTGATCTGTAACTTGTTTAGCTAAGTTTGATGAAACTGCAAATCCAATACCTACAGAACCCCCAGATTGAGAAAAAATGGCTGTATTTATACCTACCACATTTCCGTTCATGTCAAATAATGGTCCCCCTGAATTACCTCTATTAATAGAAGCATCTGTTTGAATATAATCATCATATGAACCTGATAAATTTCTACCTCTTGCAGATACTATTCCAGCTGTTACAGTACCACCAAAACCAAATGGATTGCCTATTGCCATAACCCAGTCACCTACTCTTAGCTTGTTAGAGTCTCCAAACTTCACGGCAGTTAATTTAGTTTTTTTAGGGTTTATTTTAAGAAGTGCAACATCTGTTTTTGGATCCTTACCTACAACTGTAGCTTCAAAAGACGTATCATCATACAATATAACCATAATTTTTTCAGCATTATCAATTACATGATTATTAGTAATGATGTATCCGCTTTTATCAATAATAAATCCTGAACCCAGTGATTGTGCTTTACGCTTTTTTCCACCAGGCTTTTCAAATTGTTTAAAAAAATCTTCAAAAGGTGAACCAGGAGGGAAAGAAGGCATTTCTCTTGATTTTTGTTCTATAACTGTTGTAGTTGAGATATTTACTACAGAAGGACTAAGCTTATCTGCTAGATCTGCAAAACTCTCAGGCACGCTATTAGAATGAGCTATACTTGCTGAAAAAAACAAAAGTAAAAAGTGAGTTAATAATAAATTACTACTTTTTTTTATGAGAACATTAAGATTTGACATTATTCACCTGTAAATATTATCTTGCAAATTAATCCCAAAAAAAGGCGTCTTTAAGGCTTAATTTTGGATAAAATTTGTTATTTTATAAATAGTTAAATTAAATACTTTTATTTGCCGCCTTGATTTCCAAAAAAACTAAAAAAGTCACTGTCTGGACTCAAAAGCATTGTTGTACCGTCATCAGAGAAAGTATTTTCATAAGCAAGCATAGATCGATAAAATTTAAAGAATTTTTTATCTTGTCCGAAAGCATCAGAATAAATTTTTATAGCTTCACCATCTCCATTTCCTCTAAGTGCCTCTGCTTTTCTTTTACTTTCAGCTACTAAAACAACTTTTTGCTTTTCAGCGTCTGCTCTTATTTTTTGAGCTTCCTCAGAACCTTCTGCTCTAAACTCTTTGGCTTCCTGATTTCTCTCAGTTTTCATTCTATTAAAAATATTTTGAACAGTAGCTTCAGGGTAGTCAGCTCTTCTTATTCTAACATCAACAATTTCCATTCCAAGCTTTTTAATAGTGGAGTTTACCTCTCCACTTATATCATCAACAATTTGAGTTCTAGCATCCGACAAAATTGCTGTAAGCTCAAATTTACCAAAAACTCTTCTTACTGATGAATCAATTATAGATTCTAATCTCTGTCGTGCTCCAAACTCGCTTCTAACAGTTTGAAAAAAAAGTAGGGGATCTATAATTTTGAATCTTGAATAAGTGTCTACCTCTAATCTTTTTTGATCAGACAAAATTACTTCTTCAGAATCCTTAGAAACTAGAGAAAGGACTCTTTTATCAAAATATGTAACTTCTTGAATAAATGGTATTTTAAAGTTTAAACCTGGTTTATTTATTAACCTTTTTGGTTCACCAAATTGAAGGATTAACGCTTGCTGAGTTTGGTCAACAGTAAAAAAAGAACTTAACAATCCAAATAAAACTGCAAGAAAACTTACTCCTGATATTATTTTATAAGAAGACATTATTTATCACCTCTTTGTTTTAATTGATCTAGTGGCAAGTAAGGAACAACTCCAGATGAGCTAGCTGACTTATCCATAATTATTTTTTTAACTTTAGAAAAAACTTTTTCCATGGTTTCTAAATAGATTCTTGATTGTGTGACTTCAGGATTTAATTTATAGCTTTCAAAAATTGAATTAAATCTATCAGCATCACCTTTTGCTCTATTTACGACTTCACTAGCATAAGCTTCAGCTTCTGAAATTAACTGAGCTGCCTCACCCCTGGCTCTCGGCACAATATCATTCCTGAAAGCCTCAGCTTCATTTATAAGTGTATCTCTATCTTGACGAGCTCTTTGTACGTCATTGAATGCATCAATAACTTCAGCAGGAGGATCAACTGATAATAATTGTACATCTCTTATTTCAACACCAGATTGGTATTCATTAAGTAAATCTTGGAGCATTGTTTTAGCCTTAAGCTGAATCTCTTGTCTACCATCTGTTAAGGCGGTTTGAATTTTGGTTTGGCCTATTATATCCCTCATTACTGATTGCGCAGCAACTTTTACTGTTTCTGGCGGATCTTGAATATTAAATAAGTACGCCCCAGCATCAGCAATTTTCCAAAATACGATAAAGTCAATATCAATGTTGTTTTCATCACCTGTAATCATTTTTGATTCATCTGGAACATCTCTTCTACTGGTAGAAGCACCACCAAATGATCTGTAGCCAATTTCGATACGATTATCTCTGGTAACATCGGGAGTTAACACTTTTTCTATAGGGCTTGGAAGGTGATAATGCAATCCAGGTGGAGTGGTTCTCACCCACTCACCAAACCTCATAACTACACCTTGTTCTTGAGGATTAACTCTGTAAATACCTGACATCAACCAAATAGCTATAATAACTAAAAATATTAATGAAACTCCTTTTCCACCTCCAAAACCAGAGGGCATCATTTTTTTAAATTTATCTTTGCTTTCTCTAATCATTTGATCAACATCTGGTGGAGTGCCATTAGAATTTGGTCTTTTTCCCCAAGGGTTTTGATTGCCACCGTTACCCCAAGGACCTGAACCATTATCGTTGTTTTTGTTTATAATCATAAAAGCTACTCCAGATTGACTATTAAAGAATAAAGTATAGTTAGACATAGATAATTCTGATGTTGTTATAATTCATATTTGTATGATACTAATGAATTTCAACCTTTATAATAATTATTTCTAGGTAAAATTTATGGAAAATAAAATATTATACCAAATTAATTCAACTCTTAAGTCTATTGTTCTAAAAAATCAAACTATAAACTTGTTAGATAGCAACTTAGTAAATGGATTGAAATTTCATAAAAATATAGTCAGCTTTACTCTTGAACTTCTTCCTGAACAACTTAAAGAATCTGAAGAAATTAAGAACATTATAGAAAAAAAGTTATTAAATATTAAAGATGTCCAAAAGGTTGAAATTATATTAACCGCTCATAATGCTAAAAAAGATAGTACTAGTAATTCACAAAATTCTCTTCTAAAGCCCGCCACTCACATAATTGCCGTAGCTAGCGGCAAAGGTGGTGTTGGAAAATCAACAACTGCAATCAACATTGCATTATCATTATCAAAGCTAAAATATAAGGTTGGTATTTTAGATGCTGATATTTATGGTCCAAGTCTACCAAAGTTAACAGGTATCAGTAATAAACCCAAAA
>JADHQW010000018.1 GCA_016777705.1 Alphaproteobacteria bacterium
AAAGAAATAGAATTTCTAGTTATACCTGATAGAATTTTTCCATCAAGATTTCTGGTAATCAATTGATTCTCTTTATTTAAAGCCCATATGTTAGAACTCGATCCTTCCGTAACGTAACCTTCATCATCAATAAAAATACATTCATAGGCATTATTTTTATTCGCTAAAGTTTTTGCTAACACATTTGGAAGAAGTTGTGTTGTTTTTATATCTGGTCGGGACCATCTGTTATCATTTAAAGTAATCGCTTTCACACCGTTTATATTATTTTCAATATTTGATTTTTTCGTTAGTATAATAGTTAAAATTGGTTTTATATTTAAACCATGAAAGCTATGATTTCTCTCTGCTACCCCTCTTGAAACTTGTATGTAAACACTACCTATAATAGCTTTATTCAATCTAATAAGGTTGTTTATAATTATTTTTAATGATGATGAGGATAGTGAAAATTTAATTTCTAAAGATTTCAATGACTTAAATAATCTTTGTATATGACCATCATAATCGTAAAAAATATTTTTATTAAATACAATAACTTCATAAACAGCATCTCCAAAATGATATCCTCTATCATTTACGTGAATTTTAGAGTCTTCATAATTCAAGTACTTTCCATCTATATATGTAATGTTTGGCATTAAAAGAAATCCAAGTTAACTGATAAAAGCTCTTCAACTTTTTTCATTGACTTTACTGGTACAAACATTACTACGATGTCTCCTGGTTCAATAATAGTAATACCTCTAGGTGATAAGATAGATTGGTCTTCTTTAACTATAGCTCCAAGAGATACATCCTTGGGTAATTTAATATCTTTTAATTTTTTACCAACAATAGAAGAAGATTTCAATGCTTCAAAAGAGATAATCTCACCAAATTCTTCTATAATTGAATGTACATGTTCTATTTGTCCACTTCTAACTTCTTGAAGAATAGATGAAGATGTGAGATTAGGCGGGCTAACAACACCTTCTAGATCAAGAGAATTAAATAGAGGTATAAAAACAGGTAAATTTATTAAAGCTACTGTATGAGAGGCGCCTGATCTTTTAGCTAATAAAGACGATAAGATATTAACTTCATCGTTGTTAGTAGCTGCAATATAAGTTTCACCTTGACCTAGTCTAGCTTCTTTTATTATTTCTGGATCTAATGAATCACCCGATATGATAGTTGCGTACTCAAGAGTTTCTGCAGCATGTCTAGCTTTATCTTTATCTAATTCTAAAATTGTTAAATTAGTTTCAGGAGATATTTTATGTATTTCTTCTGCTACTCTTATACCTATTGCTCCAGCTCCTGATATTGTTACTTTCTCAGCTGTAATTTCTGCATGACCGAATGCCTTTAAAGTTCTATCAATTTGCATTGTTGGGCAAGCTAAATAAACTCTATCACCTGACAAAATAATGTCATCACCACCTCTGGGTACTATAAGTATAGTACCCCTTATAATAGCCATTACAGTAACAGATAAATCAGGAAATAAATCAATTAGGTTTCTTAGAGGAGTATCAAGTATTGGACAATCATTTTTACAAGATACACCTAACATTGTTATAGAAGATCGAGCAAATTCTGCAACATCAAATGCCCCTGGAGTTCTCCATTGATTTACAATGGCAGATGCAACTTCATCTTCAGGAGAGATTATACGATTTACTTTTACATCTTTTAATAAATATTCAACATACCTTGGTTCAAGATAAGCTTTTGATCTAATACGAATTATCATTGTAGGAGTAGAAAATATAGATTTTGCAATATGACAAGCGGCAATATTAATCTCGTCAGATTGTGTGACAGCAATGATCATGTCAGCATCATTAATTCCAGCATCTTCAAGAACATTGGGGTGCGATGCAAGACCAAGTACTCCTTGAACATCATATAGCTCAGTAACTTTTTGAATGGCATCAACATTTGAGTCAATAACAGTAATGTCAAAACCTTCGTTAGAAAGATGTTCAGTAATAGAAATTCCAACTCTACCTGCACCACAAATTATTATTTTTTGTTTCATTTAATTACCTTTAGTTTTTATATCAAACAAGTTAATTCAATTTATTAATATTGATATCTAATTCTTTTATCTTTCTGTGTAATGCAGATCTATCCATCCCAACAAAACTAGATGTTCTTGCTATATTTCCTTTAAATCTAATTAATTGTTGTTTCAGGTAATTTGCTTCAAAAACTTTCCTAGCATCTTTTAAAGATAATTCTAAATCACAAACATTAATTTTTTTATTAATCATAGGGTCATGCCCTAAAATTTCAGGAGGTAAATCAGTTGGTTTAATTAAATAATCTTTTTGAGATCCATGCATAATAATTAACCATTCTAAAACATTTTTAAGTTGCCGAATATTACCAGGCCAATCATAGTTTTGGAATATTGCGATTGTTTCAGGTGATAAATTTAAGTTAAAACTTGTCAAATCTTTTGTTAATAATTTAAAAAAGTATTCAACAAGACTATTTATGTCTTCTGTACGCTTATTTAATGGTGGTATCTCAATTGGAACCACTGAAAGCCTGTAAAACAAGTCCTCCCTAAGAATACCTTTTTCAATTGAATTTAATAAATTTTGGTTACTAGCTGAGATAATACGAACATCTACATGAACTTTATTATTTGAGTCTATTTTATAAAAACTTTGATCTTGGATGGCTTGAACTAATTTGCCTTGTGTTTCAAGAGGTAAGTCACAAATTTCATCAAAAAAAAGAGTACCATGATTTGCTTGTTCAAATAATCCAACATTAGAGTTATTAGTAATATTTTTATCAGTAACATTGCTCCAACCAAATAATACTTGTTCTACTCTTTCCGGCGACAAAGTTGCACAAGATGCAATTATAAAAGGGAAAGTATCTCTATTTGATTTTTTATGAATTAATCTTGCTATAAGTTCTTTTCCTGATCCAGATGGACCTGTAATTAAAATTCTACTATTATTAGTAGATAATTTATTTAACTGTGTTTTAATGTTTCTGATAGCTAAAGATTTACCAATAAGCTCCATACGCTCATTTTCTTTGGCCTCAAACTCAGATATTTTTATTTTTAAGTTACGATCATTTAGGGCTTTTTCAACTAGTAATAATAATCGTTCAGATTTAAAAGGTTTTTCTATAAAATCAAAAGCTCCTGTTTTTGCAGCTATCATAGCAGTTTCAATATTGCCATGGCCAGACATCATGATAACTGGGATTAAGGAATTATATTCTTTACTCCACTTTAAAATTTCTAACCCAGCTTTAGTATTATTGTTCATCCATATGTCAGTAATTAAAAGACTAATATTTTCATTTTGAATAATATTAATAGCTTCGTCTAAATTATTTGCTATTTTTGTTTTATAACCTTCATCTTTAAGAATTATTGAAACCATTTCGCAAATATCATTTTCGTCATCGATTATAAGAATAGTTATATTATTTTTTATCATCTACAAAACTCATATTTTTATATTTATCTTTAGTTAAAGGAAATTTTAACAATATATCGATACCATCATCTGATTTTAAATTTTTAATTAATATTGATCCATTATGATCATCAATAATTTTTTTTGTAATAGACAAGCCAAGGCCAGAGTTATTTTTTTTAGTGGTAAAATATGGATCTATAATTTTAGAAACATCAGAACTATTTATACCTGTTCCATTATCATGAATAGATATCGAAACAGAATCTTTGTTTATTTTATAAAAAATTGAAACTTTACCATCTTTTATTTTATTCATTGATAAGTTTTCGTATGAATTTTTTATTAAATTACTAATAGCTTGTCTAATTTGCTTATCATCTCCCATAATTAATGCGGATGGGATAATATTGTCTACTGTGATTGTTATATTATCAAATGAAGTAACTAATGGTGTTATATATTCATTTATGACTTTTGTTATATTTATAATTTTTAGTTTAGGAGAAGGCATTCTAGCAAATGATGAAAATTCATTAACTAAATGATGTATGTCATCAACTTGACGATTTATCATATTAAGAGATTGTTCAAATTTTTTTTTATCCAAATTTTTATTACTATTTAAAAGATTTATTAATCTTTCAGATGCTAAGCGTATAGGAGTTAAGGGGTTTTTTATTTCATGCGCTATTCGTCTTGCTATATCTGACCATGCTCCCATTTTTTGGGCAGCAATTAGTGAAGTAATATCATCAAAGGTAAGTACATAACCTAAAATTAAATCATCTGATTTTTGAACAACAATCCTTGTTATTAAATTTAAAATTTTATCATCTTTAATTATCTGGATCTTATCTTCAACTACATCATCTCTAGTTTTTAATAAATGTTTTATTAAATCAGAAAATTCAGGAACAACTTCTATTAATGGTTTACCATAACTGTTTTCAATTGATATATTTAGTATTTTTGATGCAGTCAAATTAGGTAAATTTATTTTAAGATCTTTATCTAAACCAATTACACCTGAGTAAACTCCAGACAATACAGATTCAGAAAATTTCCTTCTTTTATCTAACTGATCATTAGCAAGCTCTAGATCTAATCTATTTGTTTTTAAATCTAAAATCATTTTATTGAACGCTTGACCAAGTATTTTTAATTCATTAATATTTATATTGTTTAATACTTGATTAGTAATTTTATAATTAAGGTTACCACTTCCTACTTCCTCTGCAGCACCTATTAACGAACCTATAGGCCCCACTAATTTATTGGCTATATTTAAACCAATTACCATAGCAATTAATAAAATAAATGTTGTTAAGAGGATAAATAATAAAACAAATGATATTTTAAAATCAAATTGATCTAGTTCTATAGATTGATAATCAGAAACGGCAATAGAAGTACTTTCAATAGCATTTAAGACTTTTTCGTCAACAAACCTAGTTATTAATAAATAAGCATCAATATATTGAGATAATTTTAAAAATGCTCTCATTTTATTTGAATCATCTTCTTTAGCTATGATTATCTCACCTTGGTTTGATTTATTATAATAATTTTGAGAAATTTCTGTATACGTATACTCAAAAACAAAACCTGAAGAGGCTAAAACATTACCTATGGAATCGATAATGACAGCTTCAGATAAATCATGTTTAAGTGTATAATTATTTAAATATTTATTAAATTTTTGTTTGTCAGATGATAAAATATTTGCATTTACATTTAAAACATTAGCCAATTCAAGAATATCACCTCTCATTGCATTTTGATGTTCAAGCAAGTATTTATTTGCAACTTCAACTGATTGAGTAATAGCCGTTGAAATTTTTTTATTAAACCAACCATTTAAAGTTGTATCAAAAATAAATACTGCAAATAAAGCAATAATAATTGTTGGAGTTAAAGCAATTATTGAGAAGGTAAATAATATTTTTTTTTGAAGTTCTAAACCAGCTTTTTTACTTTTAATATCATTAAAAAAAACTGAAATGTTTTTAAAAAATATACAAAAACACACAGATAACATTATTGTAATAAAAAATAAAACTAATAGATAAATATTAAAATAATTATCTACAAAGTCGAAACTCCGAAGAAAACTATGTAATAATAATAATAGTAAAAAAGATAAAATAAGTGATAAGGGGTATAATTTTTGTTTAAAAATATTAATAATTAAAAAATACATATTAAAATCCAATAAAAACAAATTTTAATATAAAGCATATAAGTAAAATAATACATATCTTTAAAGTTTTCTTTTTTTTATAACCTCAATCCCATAATTATTAATTTTTGTTCTTAATGTATTTCTGTTAAAACCCAGACATTTAGAAGCTTTAATTTGATTGCCTCTAAATAATTTCAAAGTCGATTCAATAAGTGGTTTTTCAATTTTTGAAATAAAACTAGAATGTAAATTATCAATGTTTAGGTTTTCATCAAAATTTTTAAAATATTTACTTAAATATTTTTTGAAATAGATTTCCAAGTTATCTTCTTCAGTTTCATCAATAAATAACCTATCCTCAGAGATAACTTCTTTTATTAAAGATGTTTGGATTTCTTCAGATGATGATAATAAGCATATACGTTCTATTACATTTTTTAATTCTCTTATATTACCAGGCCATGAATGTTCTTTTAATAAATTCATACCTTCATGGGTAATGAATCTATGTATGTTTTTATCAGAAGAATATCTATTTAAAAAAGATATAGTTAAGTCTGAAATATCTTCAAACCTATCTTTTAATGAGGGAATTTTTATAGGGACAACATTAAGTCTGTAAAACAAATCCTCTCTAAATAAACCTTTTTCCACTTCATTAAAAATATTCTTCTTTGTTAATGCAATAATTCTAGGTTTTATAAAATCATTAGTTTTTTCTAAATAAGGTGAAAAATCTTCTTCTATAAAATTTAATAAATTTTTTTGTTGCTGTAATGATGATTCACTAACGTTTCTTATAAGTATTGAACATGCATTTAGACATGCAAATGATTGGATATCTTTATTTTGATGTTTTTGAATGTTTTGTAATAGATTATCTAACGAATAATCATTAAACACATCCATATTTAGATTTAAAAACAATTTATTATTAATAGAGCTTAAGTCATGGATTGATTTTGCAATTAATTTTTTTCCTGTTCCACTTTCTCCTAATATTAATAAATTTAAGTTAGTGTTAACTAATCTAGATATTAGCTTATAAATTTCCTGCATGGCCATAGATTTACCAACTACAGGACCAGAATCATAAATATTTTTTGGTAAAGTAATTTTATCTTTAATTTCAATATTATTATGTTCTGAAAAGGTATTTGATACTAGGTTCAATAATTCATCTAAGTCAAATGGCTTTGGTAAGTATTCAAATGCTCCTTTTTTTTTGGCTCTAACTGCAGTTAAAAGAGTAGTTCTTGCTGACATTACAATAATTTTTAATTTAGGTTTCATATGTTGAAGTTTTGGTAAAACGTCTAATGCATCACCATCTGGTAATCCTACGTCAGTTATAAGTATATCAGCAAAATCAGATTCTACTAAACGTCTCATACCAGCATTAGTGCCACTCGATTTTACATTATAACCAGCCCTTGTTAAAGCTGTTGAAATAACAACTCTTATACTTCTATCATCGTCTACAACTATAATATTTTTTAAGTTTTTAGATTGCACAATAATTACCTAAATTATTTATTTTTTTTTAATGGAAAGTTAATAATAAAATTTGTTAACCCCGGCGATGACATCACATCGATAACAGCTCCCATGTCATTAAGTCCACTCGCAACTATAGATAAGCCTAATCCTTTACCTTCTTTTTTAGATGAGATAAAAGGGTCAAAAATATTTGGAAGTAAAGATTTAGTAATACCTGAACCATAATCTATAATTTCAATTTGTAATGGAAGACTTGTAGGAACTTCTTCATGAGAAAAAGATATTTTTTTATCTGAGTTAAAACTAGTTTTAATTTTTATTTTGTCGGTATTTGAAGCTGCTTCACAAGCATTTTTTAATAAATTAAGAAAAATTTGAATTAGAAGGTCTTTATTAGCATAGATGTGTGGAAGAGAAGGATCAAAAGACACTATATATTTAATGTTTGAGCCAAAACTATTTTGTGCAACACGTTTACAATGGTTTAAAATTTCATGAACATTCAAAAATTCTTGATCTTTAATTACATCGTTATTGTTTATTTGTTCCATTCTATTTAACAATGAGACAATGCGATCGCTTTCAATATTTATAAGAGAAGTTAAATCTTTAACATTTTTATCGCTATTTAAGTCACTCTCTATTAATTGAGAAGCACCTTTTATACCAGCAAGTGGGTTTTTTAATTCATGCATTAACATATCAACCATAGAAGAAAATGATTTAGATATTTTTGAATTTATTCTTTGTGATTGAAACATCTCAGATACTGTGAGTTCACTTAATTGAAAAATTATTTGATTACTATCGAACGATAGTGGAACTATATGAGCTCTCACCTTCCTGTTAGGAAAATTGATATTGCTAAAATCCAAACTTTCTTCAGTTAAGCCTTGCTTAGATTTTCTTACTCTTTTTAATAGGATACTAACTGGTGAATCTTCTGGTATTAAATCATATAGAGAAGATCCTATAATTAAGTTTGCACTATGCCCAAAAAATTCTTCGCCAATTGAATTTATATAAACAATATCATTATTCTTGTTTACTAAAAAAACTGGAGTTCTAAGTTCATTTAAAATACTATTAATCATAAAAATATAAATCTTATTAAATATGTTTTAATTATAATAAATATGACTAAAATTTATACAATAATTTCAATTTATGAAGTTTATTGTAATTCATGCCTAATTATTAACCATTATCGGAGTTAATATTGAATATTAAAGTTGAAAACGTAACTGTAATTTTATTAGCAGGTGGTACGGGCAATAGATTTGGCTCTAAAACAAGCAAACAATTGATAAATATTAATAATGAGACATTAGTAGAGTTTTGCATTAAAAATTTAAAAGAAAAAATAAACAAAATTAAAATATTAATCGTATCTAATAGCAAAGATTTTAATTCAATTAAGGAAATTGCTACTAAACATAATCTATTGGATCCAATTATTGGAGGTAAAAATAGACATGAAAGCGTTTACAGAGGACTTGTTTCATTAAAACAATCACCACCTAAATTTGTTTTTGTACATGATTCTGCCAGACCATTTGTATCAAGAAAAGTAATAAATGATTTGTTAAACGAAGCAAATAAAAACAGTACTTGTGTGATCCCAGTATTACCCTTAAGCGACTCTTTAAGGACAGTAAATAAAAATGAAATTACAAAAGTTGAGAGCAGAAAAAATAAATTTTTGGTGCAAACACCTCAATTATGCAATTATAAGAAGTTATTAATAGCACATGATAATACCACGCAGATCTATGATGATGAAAGTTCTCTTTTAATGAGTACAGGATCAAAAATAACGACAGTAGAAGGTGACCCAAGGATTTTAAAAATTACTTATGAAAATGATTTTAAATTATTGAAACCTTATTTAACCAACAATATTAAATATATTACGATGATTGGTAATGGATTTGATATTCATAGGTTTGACTTAAAAAAAGATAATATTAAAAATTTTGTTACATTAGGAGGAATTAATATTCCCAACACAAACTCCCTTATTGGTCATTCTGACGCAGATGTTTTATTACATGCTATAACAGACAGCATATTAGGAGTTGTTAATGAAGGTGATATTGGTGAACTTTTTCCTCCTTCAGATTTAAAATGGAAAAATAGCGATAGCACAACTTTTCTAATACATGCATCTAAGCTTTTAAACAAAAAAAACGGTAAGATTAATAATATAGATGCAGTTATAGTATGCGAAAAACCTAAGATTTCAGATTACTCAGATTTGATGAAAAAAAATATTGCTGGAATATTAAATATAAATCCTAAGAGAATTAGCATTAAGGGTAAAACTTCTGAGAGTATTGGGTTTATCGGTCGACAAGAAGGCATAGCTGCAAT
This sequence comes from Alphaproteobacteria bacterium, assembly GCA_016777705.1. GTDB lineage: Bacteria > Pseudomonadota > Alphaproteobacteria > Puniceispirillales > Marisalimonadaceae > Marisalimonas. The sequence continues at coordinate 9,496 of JADHQW010000018.1, forward strand.
GGTAAACACATCTATAAGAATGATTGACGATATATTAGATGATTAGTAAGAGTAATATATTAATATTTTTAGCTAAAATTGCTGAAGTGTATCCAATTGGTATTGTTAAATATGCACCTGGAACTTTTGCATCTTTTATAGCTGTAATTATAGGATTTAACTTAATAACAAGTTTAGGTGTTTTAAATTTTTTATTTATTACTTGTTCAATAATATTGTTAGGCTATTTTTTCTGTGAAATCCACATAAAGGTATATAAAAAAAAAGATCCCAAAGAAATTGTAATAGATGAGTTTGGAGGACAATTTATTGTTTTGTTTGCTACTATTCAATCTGAAAATATATTCTATAACTATTTATCACTTACATTATCATTTTTGTTGTTTAGATTTTTTGACATTACCAAAATTGGACCAATCAAAAAATTTGAATCATTACCAGGCGGCCTTGGTATTATGGCTGACGATGTAATTGCAGGGTTATGTGCATTTCTTGTTCAATGTGCTATTTTGACTTTACTTAACCAGCAAATTTTAATTAAAACATTATGAGTTTAGGATGTGGAATAAAATAAACAAAGAATCAGAATTTTTATTTAATCAATGCACACAAAAAAATATCAATGTAACTGCAGCTGAAAGTTGTACCGGTGGTATGATAGCATCATCCATAGTGTCTATTAATGGCTCTAGTAACATTTTTAAATCTAGCATAGTTACTTATTCAAATTCTATGAAATCAAAGTTATTAAACATTCCATTAAGTATAATTGAAACAAATGGTTCTGTTAGCGAACAAACTGCATACCATATGGCATTAAACGTGTTGTCATTAATGAAAGCAGATATATCTATTGCAGTTACTGGTATTGCCGGTCCAACGGGCGGGAGTATTAATAAACCAGTCGGTTTAGTATGGATAGCAATAGGTACTAAACTAAAAGTATTTCAAAAAAAATATCTACTTAATGGAAACAGACTTGAAATAAGACAAAAAACCACACTAGAAAGTTTAAAGTTTGCTAATAAAATTATAAATGATTACATTTAGTTGTATTGTATAAATAATTTGCTCTGTTTTCAAAAGCCTTAACCATTTTTTTAACGGCCTCTGAGAATAAAGATTCCATAACTGTTTGTAGAAAAATAGATTTAAACTTAAATTCAACCATAAATTCAATTTCGCACCCGGCACTATTCTCCTTAAATAACCAGTAATTATAGAGATATTCAAATGGCCCATCTTTATAATTTACAATTATTTTGTAATTATTTGGGTCAAGTAATATTTGGGAAGAATAAACCTCTTTATAAATCTTGAAGCCTATAATTAAATCTGCGTCAAATTCATTTTGAAGCAAATTTTTTACCCTAGCGCCTAAACACCAAGGTAAAAATTCTGGATATTTCTTTACGTCAGATACAAGATTATATAAATTTTGAGGTGTATGATTAATTATACGTTTTTCTTCATGCTTCATTAATTAACAATCTCTGAAACCTTCGAATTAAATTTTAAATACCTTGCCTCTTTTAACCTTTCAAAATCTTCACTTGCATGAAAGCTACTTCTTGTCAGTGGTGATGACGACACAACTAAAAAACCTTTAGAAAGAGCGGTTTTTTTATATAAAGCAAATTCACTTGGATCAACAAACCTATCAACTTTATGATGCTTAATAGTGGGTTGTAAATATTGGCCAATAGTCAAAAAATCTATGTTTGCTGACCTCATATCATCCATTACTTGGAAAACTTCACTCTTATCTTCCCCTAATCCAACCATAATGCCTGATTTAGTAAAAATTTTAGGATCTATGTCTTTAACTTTAGATAATAAATTTAAAGAATGGAAATATCTGGCTCCTGGTCTGACTGAGGTGTATAGCCTAGGTACTGTTTCAAGGTTATGGTTAAAAACATCTGGCTTTGCCTCAATAACTTTTTCTAATGCACCATCTTTTCGAAGAAAATCAGGTGTTAAAATCTCAATGGATGTATTTGGAGACAAACTTTTAATATCTTTGATTGTATTTACAAAATGTTTAGCTCCTCCATCATCTAGATCGTCTCTATCAACAGAAGTGATAACTACATGGTTTAAATTTAACTTGGCTACTGATTGAGCCACTCTGAAAGGTTCAGTCAAATCAAGCCCCTTAGGCTTACCTGTTGCAACATTACAAAATGAGCATGCTCTAGTACAAGTATCCCCCATAATCATCATTGTAGCATGTTTTTTTGACCAGCAATTACCTATATTGGGACAGCTTGCCTCTTCACATACTGTAACAATACCTAAATCGTCTAACAAACCTTTGGTTTCATCAAATATTTTTCCAATAGGTGCTCTAACTTTTAACCAACTTGGTTTAGAAGGAGAGATATTATCAGGCTTATTAATTTTTTCTGGATGCCTTATATTTTTTTTTTCATTTAAATTCTTTAACATTGCAATCTTCTACAGAGACTTAATAATGTATAGCTTGATTGTATGCATCTAACACCGATTCGTGCATACCTTCGGATAATGTAGGATGAGGAAAAACAGTATGCATCAATTCATGTTCTGTGGTTTCTAATTTTTTAGCTATTGAAAAACCTTGAATTAATTCAGTTACTTCTGGCCCAACCATATGCGCTCCAATTAACTCACCATTGTCATCATTAAATATGGTCTTAATTAGTCCTTCAGAATCTCCTAACGCAATTGCCTTACCATTTCCAACAAAAGGAAATTTACCTACTTTAATATTTAATTTTTGAAGATTGGCTTTTTTTTCTGTTAATCCAATAGATGCAACTTGAGGTCTGCAATAAGTACATCCTGGTATTGATGATTTATCAATAGGGTTAAGATTTTTGTGACCAGCAATTTTTTCTACACATAAAACTCCCTCATGACTAGCTTTATGAGCTAGCCACGGACCTTCTGTAACATCTCCTATTGCGAATATACCTTTTTCATCCGTTTCAAGCCATTCATTTGTAATGATGTGACCTTTATCAATTTTAATATTAAATTTTTCTAAACCTAAATTTTCAGTATTTGCTATAATTCCAATAGCTAAGATTAATTTCTCAGAAGTTATAGTTTCAATTTTACCATCACATTTAATTTCAGCAGAAACGTTTTTATCAAACGTTTCAACTGACTTAAGGGTAGTATTTGTTTTTATATTTATTCCTCTTTTAACGAAATTAGTCTCAACTATTTTTGATATATCTTCATCTTCATTAGGCAGAATTGATGGAAGCGCTTCTACTACAGTTACCATAACGCCTAAATCATTATAAAAAGATGCGAATTCCATACCTATAGCACCTGAACCAATTATAATCATTGATTTTGGTAACTTTTTAGGTATCATCGCAGATTTATAATCCCAAATATTTTTACCATCAGATGATACAAAAGGTAGATTTCTTGATCTAGCACCAGTGGCAATTATAACATTTTTTGATGTCATTAAAATATCTTTACCTTTAGCCTTAATTTTAACCGTTTTTAAGTCTGAAGACCCTTTAACTAAATGTGCAAAACCTTCAAAAACTTTTACTTTATTTTTTTTCAAAAGATGACTAATACCAGCTGATAATTGAGAAGCTACTTTTCTGGAGCGCTTGGTTATTTTATCTATATCCATTTTAATATTAGAAACAGAAAAACCAAATTCATCAACATTATCCAACATATGTTTAATTTCACTAGCTCTTAAAAGAGCTTTTGTTGGAATACAACCCCAATTTAGACAAATACCACCCAAATGCTTGTCTTCAATTAAAGCAACAGACATTCCCAATTGAGATGCTCTAATAGCAGCCACATAACCGCCGGGGCCACCACCAATAACTATAATATCATAATCACTATTAGACATAAATATTTCCTATAACAACATTAAGGATGGGTTTTCAATAAAGTCTTTAAAAACTAATAAAAACTGCGCCCCTACAGCACCATCTACAACTCTGTGATCACATGATAAAGTCACAGTCATAATACTAGCTATAGTTAATTGATCATTGATAACTATTGGCCTCTTTTCACCTGAGCCAACAGCTAATATTGCTCCCTGAGGAGGGTTAATTACTGCTGAAAACTCTTTAATTCCATACATACCCAAATTTGATATTGAAAAACTACCTCCAACATATTCCTCTGGTAATAATTTTCCATCTTTAGCTTTATTAGCAAGAAGTTTCATGTCCTCAGATATTTCCAAAAGGCCTTTTGATTGAACATCTTTTATAATAGGTGTAATTAAACCACCATCGATTGCAACAGCTACAGATATGTCAGTATTATTAAAATATCTAGTATTTTCATTTTCCCAGCTAGCATTGGCTTTAGGAACTTTAATTAATGAAGAACTAGCAGCTTTAATTATCATATCGTTAACTGAAATTTTATACTTATCATTAGATTTTAAATTTATCATACTCCTAATTTTCAGAAGTTGATCTATATTACAATCTAAAGAAAGATAAAAATGTGGAGCCTCGTTTTTTGACTTAACTAAGCGTTCAGCTATAGTTTTTCTCATAGAACTGTTTTTTATAAGTTCAGAATTATTATTATTTGATATAATTTCGTTTTGTAGTAAATCTTTATTATTATTAAAGTTTTCGATATCAGCCTTTAATATACGTCCATTTGGACCCGAACCATTAACTAAACTTAAATCAACATCCTTATGTTTTGCAATTCTTTTTGCTAAAGGTGAAGCAAATATTCTAGTTTCATTTTTTTTAAGATTTTCAATGTTTATATTTGTATCCAAATTAATTTTACTGGTTTTATCTGAACTGAAATTTAATTTTTCTTTACTCTCTATTTTTTCTATTTCTTGGACACTTTCAGTCGGAGGTACTTTTTTTATACTTTTAATGTCAGACAAGTTTTCTCCGTCTAAGAGTAATATAGCTATTGGTTCGTTTACTTTTACAGCTTCCTGCCCTTCATGAACTAAAATTTTACCAATAGTTCCATCATCTATAGATTCAACCTCCATAGTTGCTTTATCTGTCTCTATTTCTGCAATTAAGTCCCCAGAAGTGACAGTATCACCTTCTTTTACTAACCATTTAGATAAAGTGCCTTCTTCCATAGTTGGACTAAGTGCAGGCATCAAGATATTAACACTCATTTCTCTATATCCTTAACTTTTATTACAAACATTAATGCAAGAATTCACAATATCATCAACTTGAGGTAAGGCTAATTTTTCTAGGTTTGCTGCATAGGGCATCGGCACATCTTTACCAGTTACTCTAGTAACAGGAGCATCAAGCCAATCGAAAGCATTTTCATTTATAACTGCAGATATTTCAGAACCAATACCAGAAAATGGAAAACCTTCTTCGCAAGTTACTGCTCTATTAGTCTTTTTAACTGAATTTATTATTGTTTCTGTATCTAATGGACGTAGAGAACGTAAATTAATAACTTCTGCATCAATACCTTTATCGTTTAAAATTTCTGCCGCCTCTAAAGATTTTCCAACCATAATTGAGAAAGAAATTATAGTTACATCTTTCCCTGATTTTTCAATATGAGCTTTTCCAATTGGCAAAGTGAAATCTGAACCATCTGGACAATCAAAAGACTGACCATACATAACTTCATTCTCTAAAAATATAACAGGGTCTGGGTCTCTAATTGCAGATTTTAGTAGACCTTTAGCGTCAGCACTCGACCAAGGAGTTACAACTTTCAAACCAGGACAATGTGCATACCAACTAGCATAACACTGACTATGTTGGGCTCCAACACGAGAAGCTGCGCCATTAGGCCCTCTAAAAACAATTGGACAACCCATTTGACCACCCGACATGTAAAGTGTTTTAGCTGCAGAGTTAATGATTTGATCCATAGCTTGCATAGCAAAGTTAAATGTCATAAATTCTACAATAGGTTTCAAATTTCCAAAAGCAGCGCCTATTCCAACTCCTGTAAAACCATGTTCTGTTATTGGCGTATCATAGACTCTTTTATCTCCAAATTCATCTAGAAGTCCCTGAGTAACTTTATATGCACCCTGATACTCTGCTACTTCTTCACCCATGATGAAAACATTATTGTCATCTCGCATTTCCTCTGCCATTGCATTTCTTAAAGCCTCTCTTACAGTAATAAAACTTGAATTTGAGTCAGTTTTTAAAATCTCTTTATCCTTATTTTTAGTAGGCAATATAGCTTTTTCTATATAAGGATTTTCAGCAATTTTTTTTATTGTTGGATGCGGGGCTTCATTAGAACCTATCAAAATTGCTATTGGTGTATTAACTTTTACACCTTCTGTTCCCTCTGATATTAAAATTTGTCCAATTTTACCTTCATCAACTGCCTCAACTTCCATTGTTGCTTTATCAGTTTCAATTTCAGCTAATAAGTCACCTGAGTTTACTATATCACCCTCACTAACAAGCCATTTTGAAAGTGTGCCTTCTTCCATTGTTGGGCTAAGGGCAGGCATTAATATTTCGATACTCATTAATTCACCATTAATTAATTGTTATGTCAGTAAACAGCTCTGCTTCAGAAGGCTCTAAAGATTCTTGAGCAAAAGTCGCAGCATTTCCAACAATTGACTTAATTTCTGTGTCAATAACTTTTAAACTTTCATCTTTTAAACCGAATTTAACCAATATAGATTTAATATTATCTATTGGATCAGAGTTTTGTCTAATCTCATCAACTTCATCTCTTGTCCTATATTTAGCAGGATCTGACATCGAATGGCCTCTATATCTATAGGTTTTCATTTCTAGAATATATGGCCCTTTTCCAGATCTACAATAGTCCATAGCTTTTAAAGCTGCATCTCTTACAGCTATAACATCCATGCCGTCAACAATATCTGCAACTATACCATAAGCTTTACCTCTGTCAGATAAATTATCGCCAGCTGAAGATCTGTTAACCGATGTTCCCATCCCATACTTATTATTTTCAATAACAAATATAACTGGCAATTTCCAAAGAGCCGCAATATTATATGATTCATAAACTTGACCTTGATTAGCTGCTCCATCTCCAAAATATGTAATTGCAACGTTTTTATTACCATTGTACTTATGTGCGAAAGCTAAACCTGCTCCAATGGGAACTTGAGCTGCAACAATACCATGGCCGCCAAAAAAACCTTTTTCTCGACTAAACATGTGCATTGAACCGCCTTTACCTTTTGAATAACCGTCTTCTCTACCAGTTAATTCAGCCATTACACCTTTAGGGTCCATATCACAAGCTAACATATGACCATGATCTCTATAAGATGTAACAACGCTATCACCCTCGATCTGAACTGATTGAATACCTACAACTACTGCCTCTTGACCAATATATAGGTGACAAAAACCTCCAATTTTTCCCATTCCATATAATTGACCAGCTTTTTCTTCAAATCTTCTAATCAAAAGCATTTTTTTATACATATTTTGTAATAAATCTAAATCATAGTTGTTTTTCGATGAAACTATAGATTTTTTAGAAGTGTTTTTATTCATACTGAACCTTACAACTTTTATTAAAAGAATAGATAACTCAGACAATCATTTTAGCAAACAACTAAATTTAATTCTAACAATAAATTAAGTTATTTAGTAATCTCGATAACAATTTGATCAGAATGAATTAGACCGAGTGAGTTTTGTACGATTTCAGAGATGATATCTGGGTCAAGTTTGTCATCTCTAAGTAATTCAATTTCAGATAGGGTATATTTTTTTTTATCAGACAAAATTATGAGCTCTTGTTTAGCCACATTTATTTGATGATTTAATTCAAATATTTTCCAAACGGATCTATTACCAAAAAAAATATGAGACATAAAAAAACAAAAAATAATAAAACTAAAAAAAGTCATTAAATTAAATATTATATTTTTTCGTATCCAATATTT
>JADHQW010000019.1 GCA_016777705.1 Alphaproteobacteria bacterium
GTCTATCGTTAGCAGCTAACATAGCAAGAGTTCTTCCATGAAAAGCACCTGTTGCGCATAAAATCTCAGTTCTGTCTTTTTCACCATTTGCCCACGCATACCTTCTTGCAACTTTAACAGCACCTTCAGTAGCCTCCGCACCAGAATTACAGAAAAAAACCCTTTCAGCACATGAGTTAGCAACAAGTTTTTCTGCCACCACCTCTTGTTCTGGAATTCTGTATAAATTTGAAGTGTGCCAAAGCTTATTTGCTTGCTCTATAAGAGCTTCAACTAACTTTGGATGACAATGCCCAAAAGCATTCACAGCTATGCCACTAGCATAGTCTAAAAATCTATTGCCATCTTCAGAAAACAGAAAACTGCCTTTACCATGTGTAAAAGCGATATCTATTCTTCCATAGGTTGTCATGATTGACGGGCTTATAGCCATTACAAACTCATTCTTATTAATTATAAAAAACTAACATACCAAGAAGATTATAAAAAGAAAAAGAAATAAATTTGTAAATTGATTTATATAAAATGTTTTGCCAATTTTAAGCCTTGAGCCTGATAATTACTATTTCCCCCGGCTTCACCATATAAATGATTAGGTGCGCTTGCCATTGGTTCATAAACCAATCTACAAACTGTTTGATCTTGCTCGATTAAGAACGGAACATCATGAGACCTAACTTCTAACACAGCCCTAGTTTCAGAAGCTCCTAATTCGTTTAAACCAAAACCGGGATCAAAAAAACCTGCATAATGAGCTCTAAACTCTCCAACTTTAGTATCATATGCTCTCATTTCAGCTGCATAGTTAGAGGGTACAGATACATATTCCTTGCTTGCCAAAATATAAAAAGCATCTGGACTTAAAATTAGAGAACCTACATTTTTATCATTTTTAGAAGAGTAAGATTGTGAAATTAAGTCCTCTGTTGTTATTTTTTCCCAAAAGAGTTCTTTTTTGTAAAAGTTAGGTTTGTCAATATCAATAAGCATAGAATGTTTTCTAGCTTTGTAACCTATTAGACCGTTTTTACCTATCAAGTCTACTGAAAGAGGAACACCATTTTTAATTTTATCAGGTAGATTTTCGTCATCTTGACTTCTTACTAAACCTACATGTTCTTGTAAAATTTCCATTTCCTTATCACTAGTAATTGACACACCTCTCCTTAATCTAAGCTGATTCAGTCTAGATCCTGTTCTTACTAAAACTGAAAAGGTTCTAGGAGAAATTTCGGCGTAAAGAGGCCCTTGGTATCCAGAAGGAACATCCTCAAACTCTTGAGCGCCATCTACTATTAATCTTGTAAAAACGTCTAGTCTACCTGTCGAACTTTTAGGATTGGCAATTCCTGACAAATCATTTGGTAAAGATAATTCTTCTAAAAGTTTTACTATATAAACGCAACCACATTCAAGCACTGCTCCGTCCATAAGGCTAAACTCGTGCATAGCAAGTGTTTTTAATCTATTAGAGACTTTATTGCCTTTACCTGGAAGAAATGAAGCGGGAACCCTCCATGCTTTAATACCTAGCCTTAGATCAATAGAAGCTGGTTGTATAATTTCTTTATCAATTTCTTGCTCGCTATAAATAGTATTGTTATTAATTAAACTGAATATTTCTTGGCTTGATAAAACACCATTTTCTTTTTTTTCTTTGTTCATTTTAGATTTTCCACAAAAGTAATTAACACTCTAAGATCTAAGTCTGTAACCCGACTTTAAAATATACCATCCAAAAGATCCAAGAATTACATTACAAACAAATAATATCAAACTTCCTGTTATTGGAGATGCGTCACTTATTCCTAAAAAGCTAAATCTCAGACCATCAATGGCATAAAAAATTGGATTACAATAAGCTACAATTTTAAGTGATTCTGGAAGCCTTTCTATCGAATAAAAAGTACCTGACAAAAAGGCTAGGGGCTGAATAATAAAATTAGATATAATTGCTAATTGATCAAATTTTTGAGCCCAAATACCTGCCATCATACCTATAGTTGCTAGAGCAAAAGCTCCTTGAAACAAAAACAATAACATCCAGAAAAAATGATTTGGGAAATTTAAAATGCCTAGGGCCCAAAGCAAACAAAACGATGCAGTAAAAACACACAGACCCCTGGTAACTCCAGCTAAAGTATGTGCAATTAAAATTTCTATTGGTCCTAATGGTGACATTAAAAGATCTACAATTGAGCCTTGAACTTTAGCCGTCATAAAAGCAGATGAAACGTTAGCAAATGAATTTTGTAAAACACTCATCATTATTAAACCGGGGACTAGAAATGTTATAAAAGGAATGCCAATAAAACCGGCATTCCTGTCAATAGCAATTGAAAAAACTACTACAAAAAGTAAAGTTGTTATCATAGGAGCTGTGATAGTTTGCAAAAATACGTTAGTGAATCTTTTAACTTCCTTTAAATAAAGAGTATATAAACCAGTCCAATTTACAGCTCCAATATCTCTTCTAACGCCTAAATTTAAATTTTTATTAATCACATTTTTACTCAAAAAATTAAAATGTTCACATTGCTTTTATAATGAATATATACTTGTATATAATTAGGATGAATAAACTTCAATGAACAATTTATGAATACAGAAGAAAAAATAATTAAAAGACTGAGAAACTCAGCTATGTCCTATTTGGCTCGTTATGAAGTTTCAGAATTCCAATTCAAAAATACTATGAAAAGAAAATTATCTTACTTTGAAAACAACTTAAATGAATTAGAAAAAGATAAATTAATTAACCAAATTAAATCAGAAATGGTTTCGTCCTGTTTCATAGATGATAATAGATACGCCGAAACAAAAATCCGTTCGATAAGAAGACAAGGTGGATCACAAAGGTTAATTTTTGCAAAATTAAATGAAAAAGGTATTTCAAAGGATGTTATTCAATCTGCCCTTAACATTGTAGATGAAGGTTATGAAAATCCAGAAATAATAGCTGCAGTTAATTTTATAAAGAAAAAAAAAATAGGTGTGTTTTATAAAAATAAAAAAACAAATGATGAGATAGATAATCATAATTTAAAAGATAAATGGTATGGTGCTCTGGCTAGAAGAGGGTTTTCTCTAGAAATAGTAAAAAAAGTTCTTGATATTAAAGATATTAATAACGCTGATTTAATTTTAGAAGGTAATGTGAAATAACAGAAGTAATTAGGAGTTAAAATAATGAAAAATGACAATATTTTTAAACCAGCATCAAATATTGTTGATAATTGCCATGCAGATAAAGCAACTTATGATCAGATGTATAAAGAATCTATTACCTACCCTGATATATTTTGGGATAATCATGGAAAAAGAATTGATTGGATTAAACCGTATACTAAAGTAAGTAACGTATCATATAAAAAAGATGACGTTTATATAAAATGGTATGAGGATGGAACTCTTAACGCCAGCTTCAATTGCCTAGATAGACATCTAAAGACTAAAGGAGACGCAACCGCAATTATTTGGGAAGGAGATGATCCAACAGAGTCTAAACACATCTCATATAAAGAACTTCATAAAGAAGTTTGTAAATTTTCAAACGTTCTCAAAAAAGCAGGTGCCCAAAAAGGTGACCGAATAACAATTTATATGCCTATGATACCCGAGGCAACAATTGCTATGTTAGCTTGTACAAGAATAGGGGCCATTCATTCAGTAGTTTTTGGTGGTTTTTCTCCTGAAGCATTAGCCGGAAGAATTGAAGATTGTAATTCAACAATTATTATTACTGCTGATGAAGGTGTTAGAGGTGGGAAAGCTATTCCTCTAAAATCAAATACAGATGAGGCTATTTCAAAAGCAAAAATGTGTAAGACTTCAATTGTAGTCAAAAGAACAGGAGCAAATGTTAATTGGATTAAGGGACAAGATCTTTGGTACCATGAAGAAATGGAAATGGCATCAGATGAATGCCCACCAACTGAAATGAATGCTGAAGACCCTATGTTTATATTATATACTTCTGGTTCGACGGGAAAACCTAAGGGTGTACTCCATACTACTGGTGGCTACATGGTCTACGCATCCATGACACATCATTATGTTTTTGATTATCAAGAAAATGAGATTTATTGGTGTACTGCAGACGTTGGTTGGGTTACGGGTCATTCATATATTGTTTATGGACCATTATCTAATGGAGCTACTACTTTAATGTTTGAAGGAGTACCAAACTATCCTTCTGTAAGCAGATTTTGGGAAATTGTTGACAAACACAAAGTGAATATATTCTACACTGCTCCTACTGCTATTAGAGCATTAATGGCCGAAGGAAACGAACCTGTAAATAAAACAAGTAGAGATAGCTTACGAATTTTGGGCAGTGTTGGAGAACCCATAAATCCAGAAGCCTGGAATTGGTATAATAATGTCGTTGGGAACGGGAAATGTCCAATAGTTGATACTTGGTGGCAAACTGAAACTGGCGGTATATTAATAACACCATTACCAGGTGCAACACCTACAAAACCAGGATCTGCTACTAAACCATTCTTTGGAATCCAGCCAATTTTAGTAGATGCAGAAAATAATGAATTAGATGGACCTGCAGAAGGTAATTTATGCATTAAAATGTCATGGCCTGGTCAAATGAGAACGGTATATGGTGATCATCAAAGGTTTATAGACACTTACTTTTCTACTTTTCCAGGACGTTATTTTTCAGGAGATGGTTGTAGGATAGATGAAGATGGATATTTTTGGATTACCGGTAGAGTTGATGATGTAATCAATGTTTCTGGTCATAGAATGGGTACTGCTGAAGTTGAGTCTGCGCTAGTTTCTCATCCTAAAGTTGCCGAAGCAGCTGTTGTGGGATATCCTCATGACATTAAAGGCCAAGGTATTTATGCATATGTGACTGTGAATATAGATGTTAAGACATCAGACGAATTATTGAATGAATTAAAAAAATGGGTAAGAAAGGAAATAGGTCCTATTGCAACTCCAGATTTAATTCAATTTGCTCCTGGCCTTCCAAAAACAAGATCAGGGAAAATAATGAGACGAATTCTAAGGAAAATTGCTGCAAATGAATATAATGAACTTGGAGATGTTTCAACATTAGCTGATCCTCTTGTGGTAGAAAACTTAGTTGAAAACAGAAAAAATAAATAATTTATTGTTAATTCTAAGTTAAATACCCCAAATTCTATTTGTAAACTCCGGATAGAACTCTGATACCATAGGAGCAATTTTGTCCCTTAAAGTTTTTAATCTAGTCGTATCAGGATTTAACATGTCTGATATATTTTCACTAATATCAAATTTAAATCCTGTTAACTCTTTTATATCTTGAATTGTCTGGTTCTGGTTTAATTTTAGTAAAGAGAATTTTTTGAGATTTTTATTAAATTTAAATAAAGCTCTATTGGTTATGAGGTATTTAGGGCCTCCAGGTCTGTAAATGTTTTCGTCTGACGCACCTGGAGCAGAAATAAAGTCTACTTGATCAACTAAAGTACGTGGAGAATGTTCTTCTCTAAATAATATTATTTGAGGTACTACAAAATACATTAGTGCAGAGCCAAAAGAACCAGGAAATCTTTTTTCTATTTTGGGGTATGTTCCAGTACCTACTAAATTAATATTAGCTTGTCCGTCTATTTGAACTCCACCAAGGAAAAAAGTATCGATCCTCCCTTGTGCTGCGCAATCAAAAAGCTCTCTGGCTCCATCTGTAAAATTATTATATTTATTAGAATGCAAAATAGTCACTCTTAATCTTTTGTTATTTAATTTTGCTTCTTCTTTTGCCAAAAGAGCGGCTGCTCCAGGAATAGGTGATGCAGCACCTACTGCCACATGTTTATCATTTACTAATAAATCAGCTAATTGACTTATTAAAAGTTCTTCCCTTTTGATATCTGAATTCACTTATTTTTCCCTAATACTAAATAAATAAAGATTGATTCATATAATCATCAAAACCTTGTTTAGTTTTTGCTGCTAAAGAATATTTTTTTATTTCTTTATTATCAGCAGGATATACGCCAGGAAGAGCGCATGGCCAGGCACCATTTTTAACTATAGATATACCATTAATATAAAGTCCCGGCAGACAAGTCGCCGCGGATAATTCATCTTCAAAAAAATCAGTATCTAAAAATTTTTCTACAGTAACAAACACCTTCTTTGAGGCATGAGCTAAAGTAGCAAGTTCTCTTCTTCTACCAATTTGTATATTTCCATTTCTATCAGCACATGATGCATGAAAAACTAAAATATCTAATTGAACTGCTGGAAGTAATAAAATAGGTTCATTTAGAACACCTGAGGATTTCATTGGATTCTCAATAATACACCAATCTTTTCGATGCTTTTGAATATCAGATCCAATAACACCTCTAAGTGGCATAAAAGGAACAGATTTTTCTGTAGCTTGAAGTTGAGCATGTAACGCTGGACAAGTTGAATCTTTAATTAAAATACTTCCATTTTCAACTGCTTCTGAAAATCTTGGTGCCAAACCAAATTCACCAAGTGTTACTGCTGCGGCTTCTATCTCTGAAACACAACCACTTCCAATCAACATATCTCCTTGAATAGTTGTCAAAGGAAGGCAATATAACTTTAAATCTTTTATACCTTTTTTTATTAATCTCTTTGTAAACTCCATTGGAACTCCAGAGTAATCGGCTGGTACTCCTAAAATACATCCATCTTTAACTTCATTTACAATTTCTTTGAGTGAGAGTTCATCAAATGATTTCATTAATTTTCTCCACATAAAATTTTTTAAATTTTAATAACTACTTTTTTTTCCTGATTTATATTTTGAAATCGATTCTTTTAATATTTTTTCTTCTTCACAACCAAGGAAACATATACTTTCTAATTTTTTTAAATTTGCCTCTGCTTTCTTTATTTGTCCTAATGTAAGAAACATTTCACCCTGATATTCTAGAGCACCTTTATGCTTTGGTGAGATCTTTAATGCTTTTCTATAATTAGAAGCAGCTTTTTCCATATTACCCAATTTTCTATTTGAATAGCCTAAATAATTATAAATATCTGGATCATTTTTTGAGTTAATTTCTGCTTTTTTTAAACTCTTAATTGCAGCGTCAAAAGATTTTTTCTTTATCAATTTCATAGCATCATAATAATATGTAGATTTAGTTATGCTAGTTTTACTATCTGAACTGGAACCTGCTGCATAAGCAGGAGAATTTAATAAACAAGTTATTATAATTAAAAACAACTTAAATTTATATTGAAAACAATTTTTTTTATATTGCAATTTTCATCTCCATTTATGAATATAATATACTAATAAGCTAAAGGTAGCCCATGAAATATTTATTAATGTTAACATTATCTCTATTTATTTTTAATAACAATAAGACTTTGAGTGATGTTATGCCAAATGATATATTTTCAGCAATAGAAGTTATTGAATTGCAAATGACATCTCTTCAAACCAACTCTGGGATTAATAACGCAGGTATTTATCAATGCTGGCTTTTTGCACATCCAGAAAATAAGAAATATACTGGTCCTTTTTCAAATTTTACAAGAATGATTACAAACACATCATATAAAATTTTATTAAATTCCTTAAAATTCCAAACTAAATTACTTTCAAAAGATAAAAAAAATGTAAAATATTCAGTAATTGTGGACGCTTATGATAATAAACGTTACATATTAAATTGGAGTCTAGAAAAAGCTAAGGTTAATAAAAATTGCAAGAATTGTTGGATGACATCCGCGGTAACACAACCTCAGTTCATAGGACAACTAAATTAAAGAGGAAAACATGAAAACAGCCAAAGATTACCTTAAAGAAGCTAATGAAGTAGTTAAGAAAATTGATGTTAATGAAGCTATTGAAAAACATAAATCCAAGTCATCAGTTTTTATAGACGTTAGAGATAGTTCAGATATAAAAAAAACTGGTACTATTCTTGATGGATTAGAAATACCGAGAGGTCTGATTGAATTTGTAGCAGACGAAGCCACTCCACTTTATAACTCCGCACTAAAGAAAGATGCTGAAATTATATTAATTTGTGGGGTTGGTGGACAAGCAGCGTTAGCTGGGAAAACCCTTATAGAAATGGGATATCAAAATGTTCTCAATGTTGGGGGAATTCCAGAATGGGAAAAAAATGGTGGACCAATGAAGAAATAATTTTTAAATGGATAAAAATATTTCCAAAAAAACTGTAGGCATTTTAATGCCTGGAGATATGGGGCACGGTTGTGGCCAAGCATTTAAAGAAAACGGTTTCAATGTAGTTAGCTGTTTAAATCAAAGAAGTGAAAGAACAAAAAAACTTGCGTATACTGCTGGTATAAAAGACTTAAAAACAATTGACAATGTAATAAAATCATCTGATTTAATTTTATCTATTCTTCCTCCAGAGTCAGCTCTTAAGCAGGCTGAAGCTATTAATTCAAAAATTTTAAAGCTTAAAAAACAAATTACTTATGTAGATTGTAATGCAATATCACCAAAGACAGCAAAAAAAATAAGTGATACTATTTCATCACAATTTTGTAATTTTATTGATGCTGGTATTATCGGTCTAAATCCTATTGTTGAAAAAGGACAAACAAGGTTATATGTATCCGGCCCTAATACAGATCCAGTTAAAGTTCTCAATGGTAACGGCTTTATAATAAAAGATTTAGGGAGAGATATAGGAAAAGCATCTGCTATGAAAATGATATACGCAAGTGCTACTAAAGGAACCTTTGCTCTTCATGCAGCTGTTTTAACAACTGCGCATAAATTAGGACTATCTCCTGAGTATTTTGAAGAATTAAAATTTAGTAAACCAGAAATGTTGTCGGCTATGGAAAGAATGGTTCCAAGAATACCTCTTGATGCGGGAAGGTGGGAAGGTGAGATGCATGAAATTGCAGATACATTTTCAGATGCTGGTATTACACCAAAATTTCACCAAGCTTCAGCTGATATGATGAAGTTAGCAAATAAAACTCCTATTGCCAAAGAAACAAGAGAGACTGTTGATCAAAATAGATCACTAATTGAAGCTCTAGATATGTATGTTGAAGCATTAAAAAAATAGATATTCATATTTATATATTTTATTTTAATTAACATATACACTATATAACAAAGCCTTCTTATTAATTTCATAGATGTATATTTCATGAGAAAAAATATTTTAAATTACGTCAATACAAAGTTTTTTTATGGTTGGATAATTGTAGGAATTGCCAACATTGGTATTTTTTCAAGTGGACCTGGGCAATCTCATACCTTCAGCGTTTTTGTTGAACCAATTAGTCAAGACCTACAACTATCGAGTGCTTCAATTGCTTCAGCTTATGGATTAGCAACATTAATTGCCGCATTTCTACTTCCCTATATGGGAAAACTCATTGATAGATATGGCGCTAGATTTTCCCTTATAATAATAAGTATAATTCTTGGTATTTCATGCATATTTTTTGGAGCTGCGTCAAATTTTTTAATGCTTACTGTCGGGTTTGGTTTTTTAAGATTTTTTGGACAAGGTTCTCTGATGCTAGGTTGTGCAAATCTTGTTTCGCAATGGTTTGATAGCAAACGAGGTTTTGCAATGAGCCTTATGGCATTGGGCTTTGGAATGTCAATGGCAGTTCATCCTCCATTATCTCAATTGTTAATAGATGAGTATGGCTGGAAATACGCCTGGATAATTTTAGGCGTCTCTACATGGATAATAATGGTTCCAGCTTTATTTATCTTAGCCTGGAACAATCCTGAAAACATAGGTCTTAAACCAGATGGAGAAAAAAAGACTAAACTTACAAAAGACGAAGTTCAAGTTATTGAAGGTTTAAATCTAAAAGAGGCCTTGAAAGAAAATTCATTTTATATTTTAGCCGCAATGTGGTTTGGAATGGCCATGCTTGTAACTACTCTACATTTTTACCAAGTCACTATATTAACCAATCAAGGGATTAGCACTGAATATGCTGCCAGCTTATTTACTATTTCTGCTGTTGCAATGGTTGTGTTTATGCCTCTCGTTGGGAAGTTTTTTGATAACTTTCCAACTAAATATGTTCTAGCTACTGGGCTTTTAATAAATTCCATTTCTCTTATATCAATAACATATTCAAATAATGACGCTTATTCGTTATTTTATGCTATTTCTTTCGGTATCAATAACGCCTTTAGTATGACAATGTTTGGATATATATGGCCAAGATATTTTGGAAGGAAACACCTGGGAAGCATTCAAGGGACAGGACAAATGATTGGTGTTATTGGAGCATCGCTAGGACCTTTACCAGTCGGGTTTGCAATTGATTACTTAGGAACTTCGTTAGTTACAATTAGATGTTTATCTGTTTATCCAATAATAATGGCTATTATAATTATAATGTTTTTAAAATCTCCTTCATCACTATCTATAAATTCTAAGCTTGAATAATTTATTTTATTAAATTGGAGAATCTATTTGATATTTTTTTTTAAAAAACAGTCAAATAACTTTAAAGCCATAACAGCAATGCTACTTGCTGTTTTTTGTGTAACTATTATGAGCGTTCAAGCAAAGTTAATAGGGATAGAGTTTAATGCTGTTCAAATAACTTTTGCAAGAGCTATAGTTGTATTAATTTTATTAATGCCTTTAATCTATAAGTTAGGAGGTCTTGATTTTCTTAAAACTAAAAAACCATTTTTACATTTTTTTAGAGGTCTAGCTGGTCTTATTGGTAATGTAATGTTTTTTTTAGCATATCAAAGATTGCCAGTAGCCGATGTTACAGTCATATCTCAAGCTGTTCCAATTTTTTCATGTATCCTCGCCATAATTTTTCTTGGGGAAACTATTGGTTGGAGACGATGGACAGCAATCACAATTGGTTTTCTTGGCGTAATAATAGCGATCAACCCATCAGTTAATATTGCTGTTGCATCTTTGTATGCTCTTGGTGGTACGTTGATGTGGTCTTCTACAATAATTTTTTTAAGACTATTAGGTTCAACTGAGCATCCAGTAAAAACAGTATTCTACTTTATGCTTGTTAGTGTATTGATAACATCAATATTTCAACCTTTTTTATGGAAAGAACCCTCATTCGAAGTAATATTATTATTTATAGGCATTGGTGTAGCTGCTTTTTTAACACAATTATTAATGACCTATGCTCTTCAAAAAGCGCCTGCATCTATAGTTAGCCCATTTAATTATACAGGTATTATTTGGGCTATAATATTTGATTATATAATTTGGAACGCTCATCCAATGTTCGCTACAATATTTGGTGGTATAATAATTACTATTTCAGGCATTTATATTTTCAAAAGAGAAGCTAAAATTAAATCAATTAAATAAAACTATTTTTAAAACGAAAATATACGAATGACTTAAATATGACTAACCCTAAAACTGGCAAAACAATTAAACCAAATTTCATTGGTATAAACTCACCAACCCCTCCCAAAATCATTCCGCCAACTGTCAAAGATCCAAAAGAAATACTTGACCACCATGTCAAAACTCTAGCCCTATGAATATCGTCAACCTCTAACTGAATAATAGTTTGAGTCCCAATTCCAACCGTTGTTGTACTAAACCCAATAAAAATAAATAATAGAGACATAAAGTATAAATTATTGGTTAGACCTATTATAGAACTAATTATTAAACCTGATAAAAGCATTGGCACTAATAAGTTAATATGATTACCAACGGTTTTTTTGCTAAGGCCAATCCATACAGAAGCTAGTAATGCACCTAATCCAGCAGAAGCTGTAATTAAAGATAGACCTGAGCTATTTGCATTTAATATCTCACCTGCAATAGTTGGTTGTATCTCAAGCATTCCTCTTACAAAAAAAGCATTGATTAAAACTATAAACAATCCTTTGAAAATGATTGGAGTATCTAAGGCAACCCTTCCGCCCTCAATAAGACTATCTATATATTTTGTAGCAACGGTCAGATCTATTTTTCGAGATCTTAAGGGCATATAAATTAAAACAGGTATTAATGGTATATAAGACAACATAGCTACTAAAAATGTTACCTGTAAATCGTAAAAAGCAATAAAAAATCCTGCGAATGCAGGCCCTATCACTCTTGAAGCATTAAAAGATGCAGAATTTAGACCAATTGCACTTGCTAATAATGCACGAGGTACAACAATAGAGACAAAGACTAATCTTACAGGATGATAACAAGCGCTTAAAAGACCTTGAAGAATAGATAAGAAAGCTAAAGTAAATAATGTGTGAGCGTTAATTAATTGAAGGTACCAAATTAAAAATCCTATTAAAAACATTAATATTTTTAATACCAAACTAGCTTTTCTCATATTCCACTTCTCAGCTAAAACTGCAAAAAATGGACCTAGAATTCCTGCAGGAGCCATTAAAGCTAACGTAACAAAACTAGTCCAGAATGTTGATTCTGTTATATGCCAAGTAAGCCAACCAACTCCAATTTTTTGAATCCATATTCCTAATAAAGCTAAAGAATTACTAACAAAATAAGATAAGAAAGCCTTATTAGAAAAAGCAGTCATTATAATAAAAACTTTACTAATACATTGTTATAAGAAATAGCATCTTCACAATAAGGCGCATGACCAACATTTGATAATTCTATTATACTAGCATGTGGTATATCTTTTATCAGTAGTTCTGATTTTTGCTTAGATACCACCACATCTTCAGAAGCTAAAATAATTAAACATTGATTTTTGATAGAGGGCAAATACTTTGTTGTATCAAGATATTGCATGGCCATACCACCTGATTTAATAGATCCTTGTGAAATTTCTCCACTTATAACAGATAGAAATTCAAATATTTCATCTTCTGAACGTTTAGGTAACATTTCTCTAATACGTTGCCTCCCATACTCATCATCTGACATGTTTTTTCTATCTTTAATTCTTCTTTGATAAGGCTCTATTAGTGGAGTATTTTTTGGCAAGTTATAACCTTTGAACGTACAAGAAAGTACTAATTTACTTATATAATTAGAATATTTTGATCCTAAGATTTGTGCCAACATTCCTCCCATTGAATGGCCTACAACATGAAATTTAGAAATATTTAATGATTTTAGTAACCTAACTACAACATCCGCAATAACATCCATATCTATGGAGGAAGGATCAGATTTTCCAAATCCAGGAGCATCAATAGAGATAACTGAACTCTTATTCTTAAAAAAATTAAATTGGTAAGCCCAACTTTTACTATTACCGTTAAATCCATGTAAAAATAAGATTGTATCTTTGTTGATTTCTTTTCTATACCTGTAGGAAATAATCAAGTCTAAATCTAAATCTTTATAAAATTGTAGCTTAGGTAAATCCTTTAATTTTTTTTTAAAACCCATAATTTAATTATGCCTTATAATAGTTAGATATAAATTTGATTTTTATAATCTAGAAAAAGTTATTAATTGACCTTTTTTTCAAGTAAAGGTTAAAATGTTTAAAAATTCATAAACTTTAATTTAATTGATTAAGCACAATCTTATACACAAAATGACTATTAGAAAACACATTAAAGACTTTATTCCAGAGATGAATGAATGGCGACATTACATTCACGAGAACCCAGAGATAGCATACGAAGAACATAATACTTCTGATTTTATAGCTGCAAAATTAACTGAATTTAATATAGAAGTTCATCGTGGTCTAGGTGGAACTGGAATAGTAGGTGTTATTCATGGAAAAGATAATGGTGCAAGCAAAAAATCCTTAGGTATTAGAGCGGACATTGATGCCCTACCTATGACAGAAAAAACTAATCTAACTTATTCGTCAAAAAATGATGGTAAAATGCATGCCTGTGGTCATGATGGACATACTACAATGCTTTTGGGAGCAGCAAAATATCTTTCAAAAACTAAAAACTTTTTAGGAACTGTCTATTGTATATTCCAGCCTGCAGAAGAGGGTGGGAACGCTGGAGCTAAATCAATGATCAAGGATGGGCTCTTCTCAAAATTTAATATTGACAGTGTCTGGGGTATTCATAATTGGCCTGGTGTTCCAGTTGGGCAAGCGGTTATTCATGAAGGTTTTGCCATGGCTGGTGGTGACATAATTGTTATTACAATCGAAGGAAAAGGAGGACATGCAGCTCAACCTCAATTTTCCAATGACCCCATAGTTTCCGCAGGATTAACTATTACCGCCCTTCAAAGTTGTATTTCAAGACAATTAAACCCATTTGATCAATCAGTTCTTTCATTGACAAAAATTGAAGGTGGATCTGCATTTAATGTTATACCCGATAAGGTGACTATTGGTGGAACATTAAGATCAACTAATACAGACACTAGAAATGACATGCTTGAGAAAATCAAACACGCAGCCCAAGGGGCATGCGCTATTAATAATTGCTCAGTAAACATTGAAGTAAGACCAGGGTACCCTTCAACAATCAATGATAAGAAAAGTGCTAAATTTGCATCAATAGTTTTTGAAAACTCTTTTGGGATTAATTCAATTAACAAAGAAGAAAAACCAACAATGACCTCTGAAGACTTTTCATATATGTTGCATGAAAAACCAGGAGCATATATTTGGCTAGGAGCAGGCGAAAAGTCAGAAAAACTTCACAGTGCACATTATGATTTCAATGATGAACTTCTTCCTATAGGCGCTGAATATTGGGCTAGTTTAGCTGAAAAAACACTGGAATAAAAATATCTTAAATTAGTATTTCTCCATTGATATACTTCTGCGCTTCTAAAGTTTTAGGGCTTTTGAAAAATGTTTTTGAAATTGTTTGTTCTAATACCTTACCCTTATTGAGGAAAATGACGTCTGTAGCAAGTCGTTTAGCTTGAGACATATCATGTGTAGTAAATATAATAGTTTTTCCAATTGAATTTTCTTCTAAAACTAAATCTTCAATTAATTTTAGGGAGTAAGGGTCTAAATTAGCTGTTGGTTCATCAAGTAAAAGTAAATTTGGATTGATTATCAAAGCTCTAGCCATGGACAACCTCTGTTTTTCTCCACCAGAAAGCAATCTAGCAGGTTTTTTCTCATAACCCTCTAATCCAACTTTACTTAAGATTTTTTTAAGCAATCGATTACTTTCTTTATTACGTAAATTTGAAATAAATTGCAAATTAGCTATAACAGTTCTTCTTAACAAAACTGGATTTTGGAAAACCATAGCTTGTTGCTTTCTAATTTCTTGGTTAATTTCCATTAAATTAAAATTTAATCTTCCACTTTGAATAGAAAATAATCCATTTATAGTTTGCAAAAAAATACTTTTACCAGCACCATTTGGTCCTAACACTGCAGTTATTGAATTACTTTTAATTTTGCAGTTTATTTTATCTAAAATTATTTTTTGACCCAAAATAACTGATAAATCTTTAAATTGTATTGGAGTCAAATCATGTGGGCCTACAAAGGTTTTTTTAGACATACATTCTCCGCTTAGCTCTAATTTTTAAACTTATTAAAATAAAATTTGTAATTAAGGCAATAGAAAGAAGTATAATTCCTAAGGCTAAGGCAAGTGACAAGTTACCCTTAGAAGTTTCTAAAGCTATTGTTGTAGTCATCACCCTTGTTAAATGATCAATATTTCCACCTACTATAATAACCGCACCAACCTCGGATATAGCTCTACCAAATCCTGCTAACATAACTGTTAATATTAGATATCTAGCATCAAAGAGATAAGCAATAATAGCCTTGTGATAAGGCACAACAAGAGAATAAAAAAGCGATTTATATTCTTGATGAATATCTTCTATAGTCTGAGCAGTTAATGAAACTATAATCGGTATAATAAGTATCATCTGCGCTATTATCATTGCTGTAGGCGTATATAAAATACCTAACCAACCAAAAGGCCCTGATCTTGAAATTAATAAATACACAATTAATCCAACAACTACAGGTGGAAGTCCCATCATAGTATTAAAAAAAATCAAAACAATATCTCTTCCCCAAAAATTTTTAATAGCTAAGAACGTTCCTAAGGGCAGGCCCAATAAGCAAGAAAAGAATAATGAAAAAAAACTAACCTTGAGTGAGAGTAATAATATTTCAAATAAATCGGCATTTAAAGTAAACACTAACTCAAATGATTGTTTGAAAGCTTCTAATAAAATATTCATATAAATCTTGATTAATTATGTTTTAATATGCAATATTATGTTTAATTTACATAAATTACAATTATTTAATGAATCTGGAAAGTTTATGTTCAAACTATTTATTTTAAGTTTATATTTTTTAATTTTTCCTAAAATGGCTTTTGCCAATAATTCAATCATAGTTCAATCGACTACATCAACTTATAATTCTGGTTTTTATGAGTATATTCTTCCATTAATTAAAACAGACACAAATATAGTTGTCCATTTAGTTTCAGTTGGAACCGGAGCCGCTTTAAAAAATGCGGCTAATTGTGATGGTGATGTTATTATTGTTCATGCAAAAAATAGAGAATTAGAATTTGTAAAAAATGGCTTTGGCGTTAATCGTCAAGATTTAATGTATAATGATTTTGTTATAGTTGGCCCCAAAAGCAACCCTGCAAAGGTGAAAATAACCGACGACCCAATTAAAGTGTTCACAAAAATATATAATACATCTTCTATTTTTATATCTAGAGGAGATGATTCAGGAACGCATTTCAAAGAAATGCAAATTTGGAAAACATCAAAATTAGACCCTACTAAATTTTCAGGCGATTGGTATAAAGAAACTGGCTCGGGTATGGGAACAACCTTGAATTTAACTAACGGTATGGAAGCCTATACACTTACTGACAGAGCTTCGTGGATAAATTTTAAAAATAAAAACAATTTAAAAATTGTAGCAGAGAAAAACCAAATTTTATTTAATCAATACGGAATTACAATGGTAAACCCCTTGAAATGCCCTAATGTTAAGGTAAAAAACGCTAAAATATTTATAAGTTGGCTTTTGTCAGAAACAGGAAAGAATTCTATAAGTAATTTTAAAATTAAAAACCAACAATTATTCTTCCCAAATCGAAACTAAGTACTTACACACTGTTTTAATGGTAAAATATGAGAGTTCTTCATTTCTTGTAGAGAAATACTTGAAGACATTTTTGTAAACTCTAACTCACCTATTAGCTTTTGTTGAAAATTGTCATATTCTTCAATACTAGGTGCGACAATTTTTAATAAATAATCAGAATCTGATCCAGTTAGCCTATGGGTCTCAATAATTTCTTCATGTTTTTCAATAATATTTTGGAAATCAGAAATCCAATCTTTTGAATGATGACTGACCCTAATTGATAAAAAAACAACTATGGATAAATTTATAGCCTTTCTATTTAGAACAATAGTTCTAGCCGAAATAACACCCATTTCTTCCATTTTTTTTATTCTATTCCAACATGGAGTTGGCGAAACTCCTACCCTTTT
>JADHQW010000020.1 GCA_016777705.1 Alphaproteobacteria bacterium
GATCAAGAAGAGGAATGAGGCGTTCTCATGATGCTTTAACCTCTGATACTTACGTTGAGAGTAAAGATACCGGAGAACTTCATAGACCTCATCATATTGATTTAAAGACAGGTATGTACAAGGGCAGGCAAGTTCTTAAAATAAAATCTAAAGTTTAAATAACACTTAGTTATAATCAAAATATCAAGGATTTATTCATGTCAACGGATAATGAAGACATTAAGCCAAAACGTAAAATTAATTTAAAACCAAGTATTCCAAATAAGATCAAAGTACATAAAGATCCCTTATTCAATATTGGCGATATAGTAAAACATCGTATTTATCCTTTTAGAGGCGTAATTGTTGATGTTGATGCGGAGTTTTCAAATACTGAGGAGTGGTATCAATCAATACCCGCTGAAATTAGACCTTCAAGAAAACAGCCTTATTATCATTTAATGGCAGAAAATACAGAAACTTTTTACACTGCTTATGTCTCACAGCAAAATTTAGTTGGTGACAGAGAAAATGGACCTTTAGAACATCCAGATCTAGAAGAAATTTTTAATGGTATAGATGAAGGTAAATATCTTCTTAAAAAAGAAGTAAGAAATTAAATTTTTTTTTTGACCTTTAATTAGTACTTAATATGTACTATATAAAACTTATGAGTTTACTATGTTCAAATTAAATAAAATGACTGACTATGCAGTAGTCTGTTTAAGTATGTTATCGAGAAACCCAGGATCTTCTATGTCAGCTAGAGAATTATCAGAGGCGACTGGCTTAACATTGTATACTGTTCAAAAACTTTTAAAACTACTTGTAGTTAAAAGTAATCTAATAACGGCACAAAGAGGTGCATGTGGAGGTTATATATTAAACAAACAATCTTCTAAGATATCTGTAATTGAAATCATAGAGGCACTTGATGGACCAATTAGTTTAACGGCCTGTGTGGAAAGTTCAGAAGATATGTGTGAAGCTAGTAATATTTGTTTTTTAGGTGGAAAGTGGAATAAGGTTAATGCAATTATTAGAAAATCACTTAATGACATATCACTAGATGATCTCCTTAATTATGATGATACTTTTCCCATTAATAATAAAAAAGTTACTAAATTACGTGCAATTAATTAAAAGGAAATTAGATGGTTGCTACACAAGAAACAATTAACAAAGTAAATGAGGTTGGCAGTGCTTATAAGTATGGTTTTGTTACTGATTTAGAATCTGAAAAAGCTCCTCTAGGCCTTAATGAAGATATTGTCAAATTTATATCTAGTAAGAAAAATGAACCCAAATGGTTATTAGATTGGAGGCTTAAGGCATATAAGAAGTGGCTTACAATGAAAGAACCTGATTGGGCAATGGTTGATTTCCCAAAAATTAACTTTCAAGATATCTATTATTATTCTGCTCCAAAAGCTAAACCAAAATTAAACAGTCTTGACGAAGTTGACCCTGAATTACTTAAAACATATGAAAAATTAGGTATTCCAATCAAAGAACAAGAAATGTTAGCTGGAGTAGCCGTTGATTACGTTTTTGATTCTGTTTCTGTAGCAACTACATTTCGAGATAAACTTGCAAAAGAAGGAATTATTTTCTGCCCAATATCAGAAGCAGTTCAAAATCATCCTGATTTAGTTAAAAAATACATTGGTTCTGTTATCCCAATGAACGATAATTATTATGCTGCTTTAAATTCTGCTGTTTTTACAGATGGTTCATTTGTGTATGTGCCTAAAGGCGTAAAGTGTCCAATGGAGCTTTCTACATATTTTAGAATAAATGAACAAAATTCCGGTCAATTTGAGAGAACTTTAATAATAGTTGAAGATAACTCTTACGTGTCATATTTAGAGGGATGTACTGCTCCACAAAGAGATGAAAATCAATTGCATGCTGCAGTTGTAGAGCTTGTGGCTATGGATGATGCTGAAATAAAGTACTCTACGGTTCAAAATTGGTATCCAGGCGATAAAGATGGTAAAGGAGGAATTTATAACTTTGTTACTAAGAGGGGCAATTGTCTTGGCAATCGTTCAAAAATTTCTTGGACACAAGTTGAAACTGGTTCAGCTATTACATGGAAATACCCATCGTGTGTCTTAAGAGGAGATAATTCCGTTGGAGAATTTTATTCAGTAGCTGTAGCAAATAATTCCCAACAAGCTGATACGGGCACAAAGATGATACATATTGGTAAAAATACTAAATCTACCATCATTTCAAAAGGTATATCTGCTGGTAAAGCACAAAATACTTATAGAGGACAAGTTCAAATTCAAAAAAATGCTAAGGGTGCTAGAAACTTTACTCAATGTGACTCATTGTTAATTGGTGATAAATGTGGTGCTCATACAGTTCCCTACATAAATCAGCATACTCCATCTGCTAGAGTAGAGCACGAGGCCACAACTTCAAAAATTTCCGAAGATCAATTATTTTATTGTCTTCAAAGAGGTTTAGATACAGAACAAGCTACTTCGCTAATAGTAAATGGTTTTTGTAAAGAGGTAATGAAAGAGTTGCCCATGGAATTCGCAGTAGAGGCTCAAAAACTTATTGGTATTAGTTTAGAAGGCTCTGTTGGTTAAAATAAAAAACATAAACAAAATGGAAAAATAATGTCTTTACTTGAAATAAAAAATGCTTGCTTAAAATTAGATAATAAAAATATTCTTAATGGTGTTTCTCTATCTATAAACTCTGGAGAAGTTCACGCAATTATGGGGCCTAATGGATCAGGGAAAAGTACCTTATCTTATATGTTATCAGGAAGAGATGGATATGAATTAGAATCGGGTGAGATTTTATTAGATGGACAATCATTGTCAGACATGTCTGCTGATGAAAGAGCAAGATCTGGTTTGTTTTTAGCATTTCAATATCCTGTCGAACTTCCAGGAGTTGGTGCAATGAGTTTTTTAAGAGAAGCTGTCAATTCTAGAAGAAAGTTCATAGGTCAAGAGGAATTTGACCATTTAGCTTTTGTAAAGGAAGCAAGAAAAGAAGCATCAAAAATGTTTGTTAAAGATGAAATGCTAAAAAGAGCAGTAAATGTTGGATTTTCTGGTGGCGAGAAAAAGAAATTTGAAATTTTACAAATGGCTATGCTTAAACCTAAAGTTTCTATTTTAGACGAAACTGATTCTGGATTAGATGTTGATGCTCTAAAAATCGTTTCTGATGGAGTAAACGCCCAAAGGAGCGATGATAATGCTATAGTAGTTATTACTCATTATCAAAGATTATTAGATTATATAGTGCCAGATTTTGTTCATATTTTATCTGAAGGAGTAATCATTAAATCAGGTGGACCAGAATTAGCTCTTGAAGTTGAAAAAAATGGTTATGCAGGGATGATAAATGCTGCATAATATAAAAGATAATTATATCACCTCTGTAAATAATTATATTAAGAATTTTGATGATAAGAGCTTTAGAAAGTTAGCTGGAAAAGACTTTAAAAGCTGGCCTGATCCATTAGAAGAAACCTGGAGATTGAGTAGATTAGGTTCGCTATCTAGAAAAAAAATAGAACCAATTTCACTAGATGCTCAAGAACCTATTATGTCTAAGCTTAATGTTGTTGGGTCAAATACTATAAAGTTTATAAATGGTGCATTTAGAAAGGATATGTCTTCAAATTTACCAAAAGGTGTGTCTTTAATTGAATTAAATGAATCTGAGAGCGTAACTTTCTTATCGAAAATTAAAAATAGTAACTTAAAAAACCATCCTTCAGCTAATGCTTCTTTATCATGCACTCCTTCAATTGTTAAATTAAGTGTAGATAAAAATGCTAAAATTGAAGAATTACTTGAGATTCATTTTGAAGGTGGTGTTGAAAGTTCATCTGTTCATCCAGTTTTGTTTGTAGAACTAAATGAAAATAGTAGTTTATCTATAATTGAACGTTTCAATCATACAGGTTCTTTAATAATGCCTTTACAATTAATAGAGATAAAGGATTATGCGTCCTTGAATTCTATTAAAGTTTTTGATGATAGTCACGAATCTTACAATTTAGCAGCACATTGTATTATTATGTCTCATAAATCTCTTTTAAACTCTTTTTCACTTATTAAAGGTAGTCAGTTCACACGTTCGGAAACTCATGCTTATTTAAATGGCACAAATGCAAAATTAAACCTTAATGGTGTTTATATATCAGGCAACAAACAACATCATGATCTAACAACTGCAATATATCATAATGTTGAAGAATGCATTTCTAAACAGATAGTTAGAGGTGTCTTGGGTGGAGAATCAACTGGGGTTTTCCAAGGTAAAGTAAAAGTTGCTCCAAATGCCCAAAAAACAGATGGTCAACAAATGAGTAAGGCTATTTTAATTTCTGACAAGGCTAGCGCAAATGCAAAACCGGAACTTGAAATTTATGCTGATGATGTTGTTTGTGCTCATGGTGCTACTGTTGGAGAGTTAGATGATGATCAACTTTTTTATTTAAATAGCAGAGGTATTTCCAAGGATAAAGCTAGGTTAATCCTTATTAAAGCTTTTCTATTGGATATTATAAGTGAATCTGTTGAAGAAACATTACATGATTTTATTTTTAATGAAGCTCAATCTGCTTTGTCATCAATCTTAAAAAATGAAATAGAAGAATTTGTATAAAATGCAATATGATTTAGAAAAAATAAAAGCACAATTTCCAGTTTTAAATAGAAAAATTTGGGATAAGCCTCTTATATATTTAGATTCTGCAGCATCTATGCAAAAACCTCAAAAGGTATTAGACGCTATAAATAATAACTATTCTTTTAGTTATTCAAATGTACATAGAGGTCTTCATAAATTATCAGAAGAGGCAACTTCAAATTATGAAGGAGCAAGATTAAAAATATCAAAGTTTATTAATTGTAGTGAAAAAGAAATAGTTTTTACGTCTGGTGCAACAACTGCAATTAATTTGGTAGCCTATAGTTGGGGATTAAAAAATATTTCTGCTGGAGATGAAATAATTATTACAATTGCTGACCACCATGCCAATATTGTACCATGGCAACTTATCGCTCAGCAAAAAGGGGCTAAAATCATTGCTGCTCAAGTTAATCCCGAAGAAGATTTTGATGCAGAAATTATCAAAAAATTAGTAACAGATAAGACAAAAATTATTGCCTTTCCTCATGTTTCAAATGTCCTAGGAACTGTTTTTCCTGTTAAAGAACTATGTAAAATAGCTAAAGAATGTGGAGCCATTAGTGTGGTTGATGGATGCCAGGGTATCATTCATGGAACAGTTGATGTTAAAAAATTAGGTTGTGATTTTTATTGTTTCTCAGGTCATAAATTATATGGACCAACTGGCATTGGAGTTTTGTATGGAAAGTATGAAATATTAGAAGAAATGCCACCTTTTCTAGGTGGCGGAGATATGATTGATATTGTTAAAATAAATCAATCAACCTATGCAGATCCTCCACTTAGATTCGAAGCGGGAACACCACCTATAGTTGAAGCAATTGCACTTGGTGAAGCTATAGATTGGGTGGTTGAGACTGGTATTGATAGAATAGGAAAGCACGAAAAAAATGTAATTTCATATGGAATGTCTGTTTTAAATTCTATTCAGGGTGTAAATGTATTTGGAACAGCGCCAAATAAAACAGGCGTGATATCTTTTACTATGGACTGTGCTCATTCACATGACATAGCAACTATTATTGATAGAGAAGGAGTAGCTGTTAGAGCAGGTCATCATTGTGCCCAGCCTCTAATGGATGCTTTCAACTTAGTTTCTACCACAAGGGCTTCAGTAGGTGCCTATTCATCAAATCAAGATTTTGATAAATTGGGGGAAGCACTTACTAAAGTTAAAAAGATATTTGGTGTCTAATATGAATGAAACTGAAAAACTTCCACTTTCTGCCTTTATGCCGCATCATCCTTCTAGCAATCCACATGCCCCTTTTACAGCAACGGCAGGTAAAAAAAACAAAGATTTTAAAAAGAAAATTGAATTACCTCAGGTTATTAATGCACTAGAAACAATTTTTGACCCTGAAATACCTGTAAATATATATGATCTAGGATTAATTTATGATATTAAATTACTAGCAGATAATGATATCAATATAAAAATGTCACTTACGGCGCCTGGATGTCCAGTAGCTGGTGAAATGCCTGGGCAAGTAGCTGATACGATTGCAAAAATTACTGATGTTGGCTTGATTAATGTCGAACTTGTTTGGGAACCTGCTTGGACTAAAGACAGGATGAGTGAAGATGCCAAAATGGCACTTGAAATCTATTGATATAATAGGAGTATTTAATAATGAATGAAATTAAGCCATTATTAACGTTAACAGATGCAGCAGCGAATAGAGTTAAAAATCTTATGAATGATGCTAATTCAGAAGTGATAGGCCTTAGAATCGGTATTAAGACTGCGGGATGTTCTGGAATGAAATACAATGTTGAATATGCAACAGAAATAAAACCTTTTGAAGAAAAAATTGTATCTAAAGATATTGTAATTTGCATTGATCCTGCTGCAATTATGTTCTTAATTGGATCTGAAATGGATTATAAAGAAGAGAAATTTAGTTCAGGTTTCGAGTTTTCTAATCCAAACGAAATTGCTAGATGTGGTTGTGGTGAAAGTTTTACTGTAGCTTAATAACTCTAATAAATAATTATGGATTTCATTAAATGAAAAATGCCGAAGCGTTTTCTTCGAACGATAAAATATTAACTCCATTAAAAACTCTTCAAGAGCTTATTAGATTTGTAATTCCTAGAGGTAATAAGGAAATGCCTATAAGAATTATTCTAGCCTTGATTTTCTTATCTTTAGCAACTTTAGTAAGTGTTTATACTCCTTTTTTATATGGAAAAGCCGTAGATTTAGTTGCTGAAGGAAAATTAGTAGACTTAAACTTATTATGGTTAGTTATTGGATCTTATGCATTAGCTAGGTTAGGCCAGGTTTTTTTTGATGAAGCTAAAGAATTTGTTTTCGCAAGGGTCGCGCAAAGAGCTGTCAGAGGAGCTGCTTTAAAAGCGTTTAAACATATGCATAGTTTGTCTTTAACTTTTCATTTAAATAGACAAACTGGAGGATTAACTAGAGCAATTGATAGAGGAGCAAAAGGAATAGAGTTCCTATTAAGGTTTACAGCGTTTGAAATAGTTCCTGTCATAGTTGAATTATTTACTGTTGGAATTGTTTTATGGGTTACATTTGGTTTTGTTTATGCAGCAGTTACTGTCTCAACAGTTCTAGTTTACATTGTTTATACAATTAAAGTTACAGAATGGAGAATTGCAATTAGACGCAAAATGAATATTGCTGATGAAAATGCATCTACAAAAGCAATAGATAGTCTCCTTAATTATGAAACAGTCAAATATTTTAATGCAGAAATAGTGGAAGCTGAAAGATTTGATGCTGCTATGAAATTATATGAAGATTCAGCTGTTAAAGCTAGAGCATCATTATCAATAGTAAATATCGGTCAAGGAGGTATTATAGCACTAGGACTTTTCATAATTATGGGTATGGCAGGTGAAGATATAGCAAGTGAAAAGATGTCGATTGGAGATTTTGTTGTTGTAAATACTTTTCTGTTACAATTGTACTTACCTCTAAACTTCTTAGGTTTTGTATATAGAGAAATTAGACAGTCCTTGTTAGATATGGGAAGAATGTTTGCCTTAGTTGATGAAAAACCAGATATAATAGATAAACAAAAAGCCTACGATTTAAATGTTCATAGTGGAAAAATTGAATTTAAAAATATCAGTTTTTCGTATGGTAATAGGAAAATATTAAAAGACTTAAGTTTTGTTGTAAACCCAGGTCATAAAGTTGCAATAGTAGGACCTACAGGAGCAGGAAAATCTACGATATCAAAGCTGATATTTAGATTTTATGATCCATCTTCAGGAAATATATATATAGATGATCAGTGTTTAAGAGATGTAACTCAAAGTTCTTTAAGATCAAATATAGGCGTTGTTCCTCAAGATACTGTGATGTTCAATGACACAATCAAATATAATATATCTTACTCTAAACCAGGTTCTACAATGATTGAAATTGAAAATGTAGCTAAGTTATCATCTATTGATAAATTTATAGCTGATTTAGAATTAGGATATGAAACTGTTGTTGGTGAAAGAGGACTGAAATTATCTGGAGGTGAAAAACAAAGAGTGGCAATAGCAAGAGCTCTTCTTAAAAACCCTAAAATATTTATCTTTGATGAAGCCACTTCAGCTTTAGATACTAAAACAGAAAAATTAATCGAAAAATCACTAAAAAAGTTGTCAAATAAAAATACTACCTTAGTAATTGCTCATAGGCTATCAACGGTGATTGATGCTGACAAAATTATAGTTTTAGAAAATGGAAAGATTGCAGAACAAGGAACACATAAAGAGCTTTTACAAAAGAATGGTCTATATGCAGAAATGTGGATGAGGCAGCAAGAGAAATCAGATTAATTTAACCTATTGAAAATTGTTCTTTTAAATACTTATCTTCCATACTGTTTGTTTTATCGTAAAGAATTTTCAAATCAATGTCATTTCTTTGCGAAATCAACACTTTTTCTATATTTTTAACTTCTTTAGCATCAGCACTAGCACTGACTGGCCTTAATTTGGAGTTTATAATATTAAACTCTACATTAGAGCTATTTTTGATTAAAGCACCTCTCCATCTTCTTGGTCTGAAAGGGCTAATTGGTGTCAAAGCCAAAATTTCTGATCCAATAGGTAGAATTGGACCATGAGCTGATAAATTATAAGCAGTTGAGCCAACAGGTGTGGCTAACATTACTCCATCGCAAGTAAGTTCATTTAGTCTTTCGGTGCCATCTATCTTAATTGAAATTATAGCGCTTTGATGAGTTCTTCTAAAGATAGCCACTTCATTTATAGCTAATTCAATGAATTTGTTGTTATTTGAATCTATTGCTATCATTTCTAAAGGATGAACAATTATCTCGTTAGCTTCTTTTAATCTTTTAACAAGATTTAACTCATGAAAATCATTCATTAAAAAACCAATATTACCTCTGTTTAAGCCAAAAACTGGAATGTTAAAGTTTATGCTTTCTCTCATTGCAGAAAGCATAGCTCCATCCCCACCAACTGCAACTATAACTTCAGCTTTAGCTAATTCAACCTGACCATATAAACGAATAAGCTCTGTTGATGCTAATTTTGCTTTTTTGTTTTTGGCTATACTAAAATGAATTTTCACAGAATTAACCCTTTTTGTGGTATTTTAATTAATTACAAGTTAAAACATTTTGACAATAAATGGTGATTTAAATGAAAGCAATAGAAACAGCACTAACATTAACACAAGCTTATAAATTAGCTATAGAAAGATTTGAACAAATGTTAGGGCAAGAGTTTGTTTCTGCTGTCAGCGTTATGAGTGAAACCTCGGAACATATCATTGTTTGTGGGATGGGAAAGTCAGGTCTTGTTGGAAGAAAAATATCTGCAACTTTAGCTTCCACTGGTACACCTAGTATTTTTCTTCATCCTGCTGAAGCAATTCATGGTGACTTAGGTAAGGTTCAAAAAAAGTCTGTTGTGTTATTAATTTCTTATTCTGGGGAAACAGGTGAAATTTTAGCTCTTATACCTGCTTTGAAAAGATTAAATGTCACCATAATTGCTCTGACTGGTGTAATACAATCTACTTTAGCCTCAAATGCTGATATGATTTTAGATATGTCGGTAGATAGAGAGGCATGTCCTTTAAATTTAGCGCCTACAACATCTACGATGATAACAATGGTATTAGGAGATGCTTTAGCTGTAGGGTTAATGGAGCGTAAAAATTTTAAACAAGAAGATTTTGCATTAACTCATCCAGGAGGAACCTTAGGAAGAAGACTTCTTTCAAGAGTGAAAGATGAAATGAAACAAGTCAACTTACCGTTTGTTAATAAAGTAGCTAATGTTCAAGATGTTTTAATTAAAATGACAGAAGGTCGTTTAGGTTTAGCTTTGGTCGGTTCTAAAGAGAAATTGTATGGAGTTATCACAGATGGAGATATAAGAAGGGCCTTAATAGATAATAGTAATTTTTCTAATCTTAAAGCAAATGATCTAATGAATAAAAATCCTTTGACAGCAATAGAAACGGATAATTTACAATTAGCAGAAACAAGAATGAGAGAAGCAAAAGTTCAATGCTTAGTTGTAAAAAATAAAATTGATGAGGTTGTAGGAGTTATTCAAATATTTGAATAATTAATTATTTTGATGGATATATCTCTTTTTGACTATGAAATAGATTCTAGTTTGATTGCACAAAAACCTTGTTTTCCTAGAGATGAATCACGTTTGTTATCATGTTTAAATAACGATTTTCAAGACCTTAAATTTAAAGATTTACCAATGCTTTTAAATTCTGACGATGTTTTGGTAATAAATAATACTGAAGTAATACCATCTCGCTTATTTGGAAAAAGAGATCAAGTAAACATTGAAGTCACCCTCCATTTAAATATAGATAAAAACCGTTGGAGAGCTTTTCTAAAACCTGGTAGAAAATGCCAAGTTAATGATGAGTTAATTTTTCAGAATAATTTAAAGGCAAATATAATTGAAAAGTTTGAGGCGGGTGATGTTCTTTTAGACTTTAATTGCCACAAAGAAAATTTGTTAGTTGAAATAAAAAATCAAGGAGAAATGCCGCTACCCCCTTACATAAAAAGGCATGAGAAATCAATTGAGGATATAAAAGATTATCAAACTATTTTTGCAGCTCATCAAGGGGCTGTGGCCGCTCCAACTGCAGGACTTCACTTCACAGATAATGTAATCAAGAATTTAGAAAATAAAGGAGTTCAATTTGCACCTATTACGCTTCACGTAGGAGCTGGAACTTTCTTACCAGTTAAATCTGATAATATATTAGAACATAAAATGCATGAAGAGTGGTGTTCACTAAGCCAGAAGAGTTCTGACATATTAAATAATGCAATACAAAATAACAAACGGATTATCTCTGTAGGCACTACTTGTTTAAGAGTTTTAGAAACAATTGCAAAAAAAAATAAAGGAAAAATAATTCCTTGGTCAGGGTTTACAGATCTTTTTATAACTCCTGGGTTTAAATTTAATATAGTTGATATTTTAATAACAAACTTTCATTTGCCTAAATCAACTTTATTAATGCTAATATCTGCTTTTCATGGACGTAAAAGAGTGTTTAAAAGTTATGAATATGCAATAAGACAGAAATATAGATTCTTTTCATATGGAGATAGTTGTATTTTTTCGAAGGAAAATCAAAAATATGACAAATAACTTTAACTTTCAATTAATTTCGCAGGATAAAAACGCACGTTTAGGTAAGTTGACCACAGCCCACGGAATTGTTGACACCCCTATTTTTATGCCGGTTGGAACAGCTGCCACTGTAAAGGCGATGCATTTAAAAGATGTAGAAGAAGCAGGCGCCCAAATTATTTTAGCTAATACTTACCATTTAATGTTAAGGCCAGGTGAAAAAAATATAAAGGAAATGGGGGGTGTTAGGAAATTTATGGGATGGAAGAAACCTCTTCTAACTGATTCAGGTGGCTTTCAAATCATGAGCTTAGGAAAGTTAAGAAAAGTAGAAAACGAAGGAGTAACCTTTAAATCACATTTAGATGGAACAAAGTATTTTCTCTCACCTAAAATTAGCACTGATATTCAAAATGCACTTGATGCAACTATTTCAATGCAGTTAGATGAATGCATTCCTTTTCCAGCTTCATACGAAGAATCTGAACGTGCAATGAAATTATCTTTGGAATGGGCTCTTAAAAGTAGAGATGCTTTTGAAGAAAGAAAAGGTTATGGACAATTTGGAATTGTTCAGGGATCAACATACTCAGATTTAAGAGAATTATCCTCAAAAAAACTAGTTGAAATTGATTTTGATGGATATGCAATTGGAGGGTTAGCTGTTGGAGAAGGTCAAGAACTAATGTTTAAGACATTAGATTTTACAACTAAAAACATGCCTCTAGATAAACCTAGATATTTGATGGGTGTAGGAAAACCAGATGATTTGATAGGAGCAGTTAAAAGGGGTGTTGATATGTTTGATTGTGTTTTGCCAACTAGATCGGGTAGAACGGGTCAAGCTTTTACTTCAAGAGGAACAGTAAATATAAAAAACGCCAGGCATATTTTGGACAAAAGACCATTAGATAATAATTGTGATTGTCATACGTGTAAAAACTTTTCAAGAGCTTACTTGCATCATCTTTTTAAAGCTCAAGAGATTTTAGGTTTGATGTTGTTAAGTTTGCATAATATTCATTTTTACATAACGTTGATGAAAAATATAAGAAATTCTATAAAGCTCAGAGAATTTGATAAATTTGAAAAAATATTTTTAGACAAATATTACTCTGGCGATATTAAATGAAGAACAATAATGAAAATATATTAATTAAAAAATTAGCTAAAGAGTTTGAGTTTGACGTCTGCAGAGTAACAGATCCTAAATTAGAACTTTCAACAGAACTTAGATTAAAAGAGTTTTTAGATCTAGGGTTTCATGGAGAAATGAAATGGATGGAAGAAACTTATGAAAGAAGAAAATCTCCAATAAATCTTTGGTCAGAAGCTAAGTCAGCTATAGTTTTAGGTTTAAATTATGGACCTGGTGCTGATCCTTTAACAAAAAATAATAATAAATCATTAGGAAACATTTCTGTCTATGCCCAAGGAAAAGACTATCATGATGTAATAAAAGGAAGATTAAAGTCATTTTCAAGCAAATTAATTGCCAGACTAGATAAAAAAAATAAAATAAATGTTAAGGTTTTTGTTGATACGGCTCCTTTAATGGAAAAACCCTTAGCTGAGAAATCAGGTATCGGATGGCAAGGCAAACATACTAATTTAGTGTCAAGAGAATTTGGTTCCTGGTTATTTTTAGGCGTTATTTTAGTAAATAAAGTTTTTCAATATGACAATCCAGAGGCTAATCATTGTGGATCTTGTAATCAATGTATCAAAATATGCCCTACTAACGCGTTTGACGCGCCCTATAAATTAAATGCAACTAAATGTATTTCATACTTAACTATTGAAAATAAAAATATTATTCCAAAGGAGTTCAGGAAAGATATTGGTAATAAAATATTTGGGTGTGACGATTGTTTAGCGATTTGTCCTTGGAACAAATATGCAAAATTATCCAATGAGACTAAATTCAATCATGAAATGTATAACTTTGATCTCCAAGACTTATTAAAACTTTGCGATGAAACTTTTAGAGTAAAATTTAAAGGTTCTCCAATAAAGAGAATAGGAAGAGATAGATTTTTAAGAAATTGTTGTATATCTGCAGGAAATAGTAATAACAAAAATTTATTACCAGATATTATTAAATTATTAATGGATGATAAATCTTTCATAGTAAGGGGGGCTGCAGTTTGGGCTTTTCAACAATTATCAGATAAAGAACTATATAAACACATAAAAGTAAAACACTTAAACATAGAAAAAGATACTTCAGTCATACAAGAGTGGACATAATGATTTTATAAAGCGTTGTTTTCTGTTTCACCAGTTCGTATTCTTGTAGCACTATGTAGATCTAAAACAAATATCTTACCATCCCCAATCTGGCCAGTTGAAGCACTTTGTAACAAAGCTTCATGAACCGCGCTTTCCATTTCATCTGGAACAGCAATTTCTATTTTTAGCTTAGGAACAAATGAAACGCTATACTCGGCACCTCTATATATTTCTGTTTGCCCTCGTTGTCGCCCAAAGCCACGAACTTCTGAAGCGGTTAAGCCCTCAACGCCAATTTCAGTTAATGCGTTTCTTACATCGTCAAGTTTAAAGGGCTTTATTATAGCAATGAAATATTTCATTTTAATTATCCTTAATCTGAATGATATCCTTTTTCACCGTGGGAGCGCAAGTCTAAACCCTCTATTTCTTCTTGTTCATCAACTCTAAGAGGAACTATTAAAGATGTTACTTTAAGAATTAGATATGTAAAAATGGATGTCCAAATAACTGTCAAAACTACTGCTTTGATTTGAACTACAAATTGAGACATAGCTGTTTGACCTTCTGGAAGACCTAAACCTGAAAAAGTTGATGTGGCAAGAAATGCGACTAATAATGTACCTAATATACCTCCTACACCATGCACAGCAAAAACGTCTAAGCTATCGTCAATTAAAAGTTTACCTCTTATGTAGTCAACGGCTAGATAACATAGCAATCCCCCACTAAAACCTAAAACTAAACCACCTGGTATTCCAATATAACCAGATGCGGGTGTAACTGTAGCTAAACCTGCTACCATCCCAGTAACTACACCAATTAAAGATGGTTTTCCAAACCTTTTCCATTCAATAAACATCCAAACTAGAGCTGCCATTGATGCAGAAATATGTGTTACTAACATAGCCATCCCAGCACCACCATTAGCTCCCAAAGCAGATCCTGCGTTAAAACCGAACCAACCCACCCAAAGCATAGCAGCGCCAATCATAGTAAGAATAGGGCTATGAGGAGGAGTTATAGATTTAGGGAAACCTCTTCTTTTACCAAGAGTTAAAGCTGTAATTAGTGCGGCAGTTCCAGCGGTTGCATGTACAACAATTCCTCCAGCAAAGTCCATTGTGCCCCATGAGGATAATATTCCACCTCCCCAAACCCAATGTGTTACTGGAACATATACAATTAACATCCACAGGCTTATAAATATTAGCATGGCTGAAAATTTTATCCTTTCAACGAAAGCTCCTATAATTAAAGCTGGAGTGATAATAGCAAAAGTCATTTGAAATGTTGCAAAAAGACTTTCTGGTATAGTGCCTGAAATACTTTCTAAGTCGATTGATTTCATAAAAATATTGCTTAAATCCCCAATCC
Organism: Alphaproteobacteria bacterium; assembly: GCA_016777705.1. GTDB lineage: Bacteria > Pseudomonadota > Alphaproteobacteria > Puniceispirillales > Marisalimonadaceae > Marisalimonas. Next base: position 14,887 of record JADHQW010000020.1, read on the forward strand.
ATGCATTGCCTGAAGAAAATGCTAAGCTATAACCTAATGTAACCCAAATAATAGATACTACACAAGCTACCGCAAAGTGTTGCATTAAAACTGATACAACGTTTTTAGAATTTACAAGACCAGCATAAAATAAAGCTAAACCTGGGAGTGTCATGAATAAAACAAGAGCAGTGGAAGTTAAAATCCATGCAGTGTCACCATTATTTACATCAGCAAACGCTGGAAAAGAAGTAAAGCTTAAAAAGACAATTAGATACAGCTTTCTAAATAGCGCTGAAACATATAACTTAAAATTTATATTCATAAATACCCCCTAAAAAACAATTAACTTTTAAATTACTTTGAAAAAAAATCCAAAATAATGCATATTTATTGAGTTTATTTAATCATATATGCCTAATTTTTAATCATAAAAATAAATTATAGGTAAGTTATATATTAAATTAGAGTTACTAGAATTGTATGAAAGAATATCAAAAAAAATGAACTAATTTATTGAAAAGGATTAAATTGTCTAACTTAGTATTAAAACAGCTTGCACCTAAAGGGTATCTTAGGGCAGCTATAAATTTAAGTAATTTTTTATTAGTTACAGGTCAAGATGGAGATGGTAACCCTCAAGGGGTTTCTCCAGACATGGCTAAAGCTTTAGCAAATAAATTAGGAGTTGAACTTAAATTAATTTCATTTAACAGGCCAGGGGAATTAGCTGATGCAGTTTCAGAAGATGTTTGGGATATAGGAAATATTGCAAATGAAGCTGAAAGAGCTAAATCAATTTCATTCAGCTTACCTTATACGTTAATTGAATCAACTTATTTAGTTAGAGAAAGTCTTAATATCAAAAACATTAAAAATATAGATCAGGAAGGCATCAGAATAGCTGTGGCTGAAAGAAGTGCTTATGATCTTTGGTTAACTCAGAATATTAAAAAGGCTAAATTGATAAGAGCAAAATCAATAGATGAATCTTTTTTAATTTTTGAAGAGAATAAATATGAAGTTCTAGCTGGATTAAGGCCTAAATTAGTTGATGATTTAAAAAAAACAGAAGATTGTAAGATTTTGCCTGAGGCATTTACTTTTATTAACCAATGTATTGGAAGTAAACCTGGAAATATTGAAGCTGAAAATTTTATAAATAACTTTATAAAAAACAGTGTTGAAAATGGATTTGTAAAAAAACTTCTATTAAAATACAATGTTTTAGGAAAGTTATCCGTCCCTTATAATTAGACCTTTGATCAATTAGAAAAGTTATGAAAAATATTACTCCCATTTTGGCAGTTTTTTCTACAGTATTTTTTTGGGGTTCTTCTTTTCCGGTTATGTCATATTTGTTAGAAACAGCTAGCCCTTTAGTATTAGGCGCCGCTAGATTTTCTTTAGCTGCATCAATATCATTAATATGGTGTTTGTATAGTCATAAAAAAAAAATAACATTAAAACATGCCATTCGTTTTTTAATAGCAGGTTTTATAGGAATATTTTTGTACAATGTGTTTTTAAATTATGGTCAACAAAGTGTTTCTGCTGGTGCTAGTAGTTTTATTGTTAATTGTAATCCATTATTTACAGCTTTAATTGGCTTTTTTATATTAAAACAAAAAGTAACTATAATCCATTGGTTAGGTATTACTTTTTGTTTGTTAGGAGTGAGTATAATTTCGATTGATCAAGAGGGTGGATTAGAATTAGGTAGTGGAGCTACTTTAATTTTGTTTGCAGCTACATTAACAGCAACTTATTTCCATATTTTAAAACCTTTGGTATTAATTTATGGCGCAATAACATCTGCAGCTTATACTATCTTATTAGGAACAATCCCTATGCTTTTTTGGTTTCCAGAAATGTTTGGATTTGTAATTAATTCAACTAATGAAGTAAGAATAGCTTTTCTTTGGTTGGCATTATTTCCTACAACAATCGGTTATTTAACTTGGACGTATACAGTTGGACATTATGGAGCAAATAAAGCATCATTATTTCTTTATTTAATTCCTCCAATATCAATA
>JADHQW010000021.1 GCA_016777705.1 Alphaproteobacteria bacterium
GCTAACGAAGTTGATGACAATATAAAGGCTATGGTTTGTGATCTTAGGCAGACTCAATTAATAGCTTCAATGGTTGAAGCTGGTTTTGATTATTTGAAAGATCTAGATATTATAGTTAATAATGCTGGCATAGCTGGTGAAACTGCAGGTGTTGGAGAACAGACTTTAGGAGGATGGCAGGAGTGCATCCAGGTTAACATGACTAGTCATTTTGAAACAATGAGATTGGCGGTACCACGAATGAACGATGAAGGGTCTATTCTTTCAGTGTCATCTGTCGCTGGAAGGGTCGGTTTTGCTTATAGATTACCTTATGCTGCTACAAAGTGGGCTGTAATTGGAATGGTTAAAAGTTTAGCCAATGAATTGGGTCCAAGAGGTATTAGAGTAAATGCCCTTTTACCAGGTATTGTTGAAGGTGAGAGACAAAATCGAGTAATAGAAGCAAAAGCTAAAGTTAAAAACATTTCCTTTGATGATATGAAGAATGAAATTTTGTCAGGCGCATCATTGAATAGATTTGTAACACATGAAGATCTCGCTGAACAAGCTCATTTTCTTTGTAGTCCATTGGGAAAGAATATTTCAGGGCAGGCTGTAAGTGTTTGTGGAAATATTGAAAAATCAGGATAAACTATATTAGTATTTCATCCAGGATTGGATAAATATAAGTTTTAAATAATTCGGGGTTTTCAGACATAGGAAAATGCCCCATACCTGGAATAATGGTTGCCTTAGACCCTTTGATTCTACTCGCTGTTGCTAGAGTTCTTTCCGGAGTGCAAGAACAATCATACTCTCCAGATAGTAAATATACAGGACATTTTTTTGTGTCTATTAAAGATGACCGATTATCAAAATCTCCATCATGCCAATAAAAATAAAGATCACCTTTAAAAATACCAGGTCCACCTTGCATGTAATGCCATAAAGTTTCATGTCTAAAATTATCCGGACTTTGCGGCGCAATTTGAGAAGAAACAAATGCAGCTTGTACTAACCCTCCGTGAACATCAGGTCTGTATAACCAATCTAAGTCATAATAAGGCTCAAGTTTGTCAGCACCTTCAAGAGCAATAACAGCTCTGAAATAATTACTATGTTCTAGAGCTAAATGTAACACCACTCGGCCACCCATCGAGCAACCCATTATCACAGGTTGGTTAACATTGTATGCTTTGCAAAATGACATAATGATTTGTTTGTATAAAATTGTTGTCAGTTTATACTCTTTTGTTTCAAAACCTTCAGGTGGGTTGGATTTCCCATGCCATGGTAGATCAAATGCTATTACTCTATAATTAGCAGTTATTTTTTTGTCATTAAGTATGTGTCGGAATTGTCTTGCATCTGATCCTGCTGTATGCAGGCAAATTAAAGGTATTCCTGCACCACTTTCCTCCACATATATTCTATAGTTTTCATTATTAATATTAATGGTTAAATATCTTCCAATGATATCTTCAAATTCAATTTCATTATTTGTCATGCTAACCCTTATTTAATCATTAGAAGTTCTATTGGACGCAATAAGATCTTTAAAATATTGAAGATTTTGAATGAAAGGGGTTAAGTCACCCTCTAGGATAATAATTTTTTTTGCTAACATTGCAAAAATATCATGATAATCTCGGGGTGGCTTTTTAAGCCAATGTTTTTCCCATGACACGCTTTTTCCATGAATCCTAAAAACACCACTCTTTGTTAAAATTACTCTTTTCTTAATTGAGTTGACTTTACCATTGATAATTTGAAATAAATAATCAGTATTTTCAATTCCAAAAGTAAATGTAAGATTTACCCATTGACCTCTTTTAAGAAGATCTTGGTTAGAATTAATTCTAATCATCCATGTATCAGTTAATTGCATAATAATACTTTTACTTATTTATAATATTATAAATTTTTATAGATATTTTACAAAAAAAAACTTTAATATAATATTAAAATTGGAGGAAATAATTATGTTCAATATCAATAATTTTTTACATTCAGGAGCATTGGGCCCAGCAGCTGAATGGAAGGGATATCCAAAATATAATTTTATAGGTGGCCATAATGATGATGAAAGTATACCCATCAAGTCCCTCAAAGATTCTATTGATAATATCATTTTAAAAGAAGGTAAAACGTTAGCAAAGTATGGCCTTGAAAGTGGTCCTCAAGGTTATTTGACACTCAGAAATTTTATATCCCTACAATTAAATGAAAGTGCGTCTATTAAATGTTCTGAAAAAGAAATATTGGTCGTATCGGGATCTTTGCAGGCTCTTGACTTAGTAAATCAAACTTTTCTTAAAAAGGGTGATACTGTTATCATAGAAGAAGAAAATTATGGTGGAACTATTTCAAGGCTTAATAGGCTTGGAGTAAATATGGTAGGTGTTCCAATAGAAAGTGATGGTATGAAAATTAATGCTCTTGAAGAAATCTTAAAAGATCTCAAAAGCAAGGATATTAAACCTAGGTACATTTACACCATACCAACAATACAAAATCCAACGGGAACTATAATGTCTGTTAAAAAAAGAAAAGCATTAATAGATTTGTCTAAAAAATATGAAGTTCCAATTTTTGAAGATGATTGCTACGCAGATCTTATTTTTGACAAAGAACGTCCACCAGCAATAAAATCATTTGATAAGGAAGGATATGTAATTTACTGCGGATCATTTTCCAAATCTATAGCGCCGGCACTCAGGGTTGGTTATTTGTTAGCGGACTGGCATATTTTATCAAGAATATTGCCTTACAAAACTGACGCGGGTAGTGGATCTTTAGAGCAAATGGCTTTGGCTGAGTTTTGTAAATCTAACTTTAACTCACACATAAAATTACTTAGAGCTAAACTTAAACATAAATCAGATACAATTTGCAATGCCCTAGACAAGTATTTTGGTTCCTCAGCTGACTTCACTAAGCCTAATGGAGGTATTTTTGTCTGGATTAATTTGCCGGAGACAGTCGATACTTCTCGTCTATATGATTTAGCTTTGAAAGAAGGGGTTGCAATTAACCCTGGATCAGAATGGTCTATTAATACTAGTGGCAAGCATAAAATGCGTCTCTGTTTTGGTAATCCATCAACAAAAGAAATTGATGAAGGAGTGAAGCTTTTAGCTGAAATTTGCCAAAAAGAATTTGGTGTGCCTGCCCAAATTGCTAATTCATGAGTTTTGATTTAAAGAACTTAATTCAAATATATTCAACGTTTTCTATTAATATAAAATTTACTAAAATAAATTAATTTTATGTATTTATAGGTAAGTTATTTTTAGTTTTAACCCTACCTAAAGCAAAATTTGTTTCGATGGAGGCAATACCTTCAACTTTCGTGAGTTCCTCTCTCATAAAGATTTCATAGTTTTTTAAGTCAGAAGCCACTACTCTTAATAAATAATCTCTATTTCCAGTTACTAGCCAACAGTCCATAACAGCGTCCAAAGATGTTATTTCCTTTTCAAATGATTTTAGTATTTGATCGGTTTGATTCTCTAACCTTACTGATACAAAAGCTGTAACTGGAAAGCCGTAAGAAACTTCGTCTATGATTGCGGTATATCCTGAGATTAATCCTCTTTGCTCTAAATTTTTTACTCGTCTAAGGCATGGAGAAGGAGAGAGACCTACTTTTTCAGATAATTCAAAATTAGTTAATCGTCCATCTTGTTGAAGAAAAAAAATTATTTTTTGGTCTATTCTATCAATATTGCTCAACACAACCTCTTAAAAGTATAATATATTATAAATAAAAGTATTTTAGCATAAAATGCTTATTTTTAAATGATTTTTATAATTTTTAGTCATTCATTTCATGAATTAAATGTTACATTTATAAAATGAAAGATAGAAACAAAATTTTAAAACAAATAGAAAATAAAATTTTATGGCTTTCTTGCTGGATGATACACAATGCAAATCATCTCAGAGAGAATCATGATGGTATAAAAGTTGGAGGTCATCAAGCTAGTTCAGCCTCTATAGTTTCAATAATGACAGCTTTATATTTTAATGTATTAAGACCTGAAGATCGAGTTGCTGTAAAGCCTCATGCAAGTCCAGTTTTCCATGCAATACAATATCTTTCAGGAATGCAAACTAAAGAAAATATTCAAAACTTTAGAGGGTTTGGTGGGGCTCAATCATATCCTTCTCGAACAAAGGATGTTGATGATGTAGATATATCAACTGGTTCAGTTGGATTAGGCGTAGCTATGACAAGCTTTGTTTCTTTAATTCAAGACTATATTTTAAAAAAACAATTTGGAAAAAAAATACCTAAAGGAAAAATGGTTGCTCTTGTCGGTGATGCAGAACTTGATGAAGGAAATGTTTACGAATGTCTTCAAGAAGGATGGAAGCATGATTTAAGAAATGTATGGTGGATTATTGATTATAATAGACAATCCCTTGATGGTGTCGTCCATGAAGGTTTGTCTGAACGTTTAAGTTCAGTTTTTGAGGCTTTTGGTTGGAATTTGATAGTACTAAAATATGGAAGATTGCAGAAAGACGCATTTAAAGAACCTGGTGGAAATTTACTTAAAAAATGGATTGATGATTGTCCAAATCAACTCTATTCAGCTCTTATTTATGAAGGAGGTGCTGCTTTTAAGAAAAGGGTATTGGACGACATAGGTGATCAAGATATAGTTTCAAAATTAATTAATAAAAGATCTGACAACGATTTTTTAGAGCTAATGGCTAATTTAGGTGGACATTGTGTACCAACACTATGTGATGCGTTTAATGGGATCAATGATGATAAGCCAACCGCATTTATTGCTTATACAATTAAGGGTTGGGGAACGCCGCTTGCTGGTCATAAAGATAACCACGCAGGACTGATGACCAAAATTCAAATGGATAGTTTTAAATCTAAGTTTGGTGTTACCGAAGGAAATGAATGGAATAGCTTCTTAGATGCAAAAGAAGATCTGGAATTAAATGAATTCATAAAGAATTCACCATTTCAAAAAGCTAGACACAGAAAATATAATTCAAAAAAAATACCAGTAGACGATATAATTTCAATTACTGAAACTAAAATTTCAACTCAAAATGCTTTTGGTAAAATTTTAGATCAATATGCAAAAAACAACACTGAGTTTGGTAATAGAATTATTACCACTTCTCCTGATGTTTCAGTTTCTACTAATTTAGGTCCTTGGATTAATAAAAAGGGTTTGTTTAGCAGAACAGATAGTTCTGACACTTTTAGAGATCGAAAAATACCCTCAGCACAGAAATGGATTTTTTCCTCGCAAGGTCAGCACATTGAGTTAGGGATTGCTGAAATGAATTTGTTTTTAATGCTTGGTGCTGCTGGCTTGTCTCATGAGTTATTTGGAGAAAGATTGTTTCCAATTGGAACTGTTTATGATCCTTTCATAGCTAGAGGACTTGATGCAATGAATTATGCTTGTTATCAAGATGCACGTTTTATGATTGTAGGAACTCCATCGGGAGTTTCACTGGCACCTGAGGGCGGAGCTCATCAATCAATAGGGACTCCACTAATAGGTATTAGTCAGCCAGGGCTTTTAAGTTATGAACCAGCTTTTGCTGATGAACTTTCAATTATAATGAATTATGGTTTCAATTATTTACAAGACGAGAATGGTGGATCTGTTTACTTAAGGTTAACTACTAGACCAATAGAGCAGCCATTAAGGGAGATAAATCACGAACTAAAGCACAATGTTGTAAAAGGAGGGTATTGGTTAAGAAAACCAGGTCCAAATCCTGAAATTATTATAATTTATCAAGGAGTGGTAGCTAGTGAGGCTGTTGAAGCAACAGCCTTGTTAGGAGAAAGATTTAAAGATATTGGTGTATTAGGTATTACTAGTTCAGATAATTTATTTCACGATTGGAAAAAAAAATATTTAACCAATGAAAAAAATAATAAAAACAGCCATATTGAAGATCTATTAAAAATAATACCTAAAGATACAAAGATAGTGACAGTTATAGATGGGCATCCTATGACCTTGTCATGGGTAGGATCAGTTTTTGGACATAAAATAATACCGTTAGGGGTTGATAAATTTGGCCAGACTGGAAGTTTAAATCAGCTTTTTTCAGAGTTTGCAATTGACAGTGAAAGTATTTGTAATCTAGGATTTAATGCTAACTAAAAAATTTTTATCATTAAATAATATAAGTGGGAGTTATAATGAATAAGCTAATAAAATTATTATCTATAGTTATTGCGGGGTTTATTTTGACGGCTAATAGTTTTGCCGCCGATGTAACAATGAGAATTTCTATACAATTACCGATGAAAAGTCATTTGGGTCAAAATTTACTTCTTTTTAAAAATGATGTCGAAGCAAAATCTAAAGGTGAAATTGAAGTTCAAATATACGACTCAGCTCAATTATATAAAGATAAAGAAGTACCTGCTGCTGTGGGTTCGGGGTCAATTGAAGCAGGAGTAGCATCTTTAACTAGATATGTTGGTGACATTCCAGCTGTTGATATTTTTTATCAACCATTTTTATTGAATAGTGAAGCAAAAGTAAGAAAAGCTGTTGCTAAAGGTTCTGCAATCAGAGGGCCAATTGATAAAGCAATAGAAGGAACAGGTTCTACAGTCTTATGGTGGCAAGCATATGGAAGTGCAGTTATGTTATCTAAGGGACAAGGAATTAAAAATCCTTCTGATATGAAAGGCAAAAAAGTAAGAGTTTTTGGAAAAACTTTAGGAGCGTTTGTGAAGGCTTCTGGAGGAGCACCAACTTTGATTTCTGGTTCTGAACAATACCTAGCATATCAACGAGGTACTGTAGATGTTGGAATGACTGGTGTTTCAGGTGTTAAATCCAGAAAACTCTTTGAGGTTATGGATACAATTACAAAAACTAATCATGGTGATATTGAGTTTATTGTTGTTGCTAACTCAAAATGGTTTAATTCTTTATCTAGTAATCATAAAAATATAATTATGAGCTCTGCTATGATGGCTGAAAAGGACGTCAGAGATAAGGTTTCTCAGATAGAAGCTGACGCTTACGCTCTTGCTGAATCTAAAGGGATGAAAATAGTTACTCCAAGTAAATCTGATATAGAAGCGTTTAAAAAAGCTTCTAAACCAGTTTATGAGGCATATAAAAATAACGCCGGTAAGTTAGGCGCTCAACTATTAGATGCGGCATCAAAACTTTAACATATCCTTAGGAGACAATTGTTAAAATTGTCTCCTCATTAGATTCGGTTTCCAAATGAAAATATATGAAAAATTTATTTTAAGATCGGCTTGGTTAGCTGCTGTTTTATATGGCATAGCTGGAATAATGCTTACATATGAAGTAGGAGCCCGTTATTTATTTATCGCCCCAACTAGTTGGGCAGCTGAATTAAGCCAACTTACATTGATCTATGGAACTTTATTGGCTATGCCTTGGGCATTGCAACACAGACGACATATTCAGATCAACGCAATTATTCATAAATTAAGCGATATTAATCAAAGAAGAATTGGGATTATTATGATGATAACTCTAATAGTTTTCTCATTATATGTTGTGATTTACGGGTTTGACATTTTCTTTGACTCCTTTCAAAGAGGCAGAACAACAGGAAGTTTATTAGATCTTCCAGCATGGATTGCTGAACTTCCAGTACCTTTTTGTTTTTTAATGCTAATAGTTCAAGCTGTATTTGAAATAAAGAAAATGGTTTCTGGAATAACGCCTCCTTCAGGTGAGCATTAATATTTTTAAAGGTTAAATAATGACGGTTATAATGGTTTTAGGAGTAATGTTTGCTCTTTTATTAGCGGGGTTACCAGTAGCTTTCTCATTAGGTGTTCTTGGACTTGGAATGCTTGTAATTGGAGGTTTTTCTCCGTTAATGGCACCACAAGCGATTTTATCAACTTTAGATGGGTTCATATTGCTTGCAGTACCGCTTTTTCTTTTAATGAGCAATATTCTTCTAAGAGGTGGTTGCGGAAAAGATTTGTTTTCTGCTGTTCAAGCATGGGTTGGTCATTGGCCAGGAGGCCTTGCTGTTGCAACAATTGTATCGTGTGGAATTTTCGCAGCTATTTCTGGTGTATCAGTTGCAACTGCTGCAACAATAGGAGTAGTTGCTATACCTGAAATGATAAAAAGAGGTTATAATAAAAATTTTGTATATGGACTTTTGGCTGCAGGAGGTACATTAGGTATTTTAATCCCTCCTAGTTTGCCTATGATTGTGTACGGATTTGTAACTGAAGAATCTGTTATATCATTATTCCTTGCTGGCATAGGTCCTGGTATTTTCTTAATAAGTTTGTTTATAATTTTTTCGATTATCTATTCTAAATTTTTTGGAGGTTACAAGCCGGTACCAGCAGCTAGTTGGGAAGAGAGAAAAAAACATTCTATAAAAGTTTTGCCTACTATAATGTTAGCTGTCCTAATATTAGGAGGAATTTATACTGGAGTTTTTACACCAACTGAAGCGGCAGCCGTTGGTTTTTCTTTAGCTCTATTTTTAACGACAATATTATTAAGGTCCTTAACGCTTGATGATTTTAAAAAAGCTTTGTTTGAATCAATGGTTACAACCGCGGCAATCTTAGTAATAATTGCTGGTGCAAAAATCTTTGGTAAAGCAATAGCTCTTTATAGAATTCCTCAAGATATTTCAATGTTTATTGAGGCTACAATTCAAAGTAAAGCAATCTTTATGATTACTGTTTGCTTAATCTTGGTTGCGATGGGATTAGTTTTTGAAACATTATCTATGGTCTTGATAATGGTGCCTGTTTTGTTGCCAGCTGCAATGAGTATGGGTGTAGACCCTATTTGGTTTGGAATCTTTATGGTTATAATGGTTGAATGTGCCTTAATAACGCCCCCCGTAGGGTTAAACCTTTATGTAATACAATCAGTTGCAAAAACTCAATTAGGAGAAGTTGCAAAAGGTGTTGTTCCTTTTTTAATAATGATGATTTTTACTGTTTTTATTATGTATATTTGGCCAGATTTAGCCTTATATATACCTTTTAAATTATAAGTTTTTATGAAAGAATAATTGAATATTTTAGGATTAAATACCATGTCACAAAAAAATGTAAATTTAAAAGAAAGCCAAACAGATAAATTAAGATCTCTTTTAAAAAATAAAGAATTTATTCCCATTCCCTCATGTTTTGATGCTTTGTCAGCTAAGTTAATTCAACAAGCAAATTTTGATGTAACTTTTATGTCTGGTTTTGCTGCTTCTGCTTCAAGAATAGGTTCCCCAGATCTTGGCCTTATGACTTTCTCAGAGGTTTTTGATCAAGCAAACAACATATGTAATGCTATTGATATACCTATGATTGTTGATGGAGATACAGGTTATGGAAATGCTATGAATGTTAGACGAACTTTGAAGGAATGTTCTAAAGCTGGTTGCGCAGGCATTCTAATAGAAGATCAATTGGCACCTAAGAGGTGTGGCCATACACCTGGGAAAGATGTTGTTGAAAGAGAAGAAGCATTTGATAGGATAAGAGCTGCCAATGATATGAGAAATGAAGGGTATGATATCTTAATAATGGCCCGTACAGATGCAAATCATACGCATGGTTTAAGCGAAGCTATTGCCAGAGCACAAAAATTCTATGAATTAGGAGCTGATATCTTGTTTGTAGAAGCTCCAAAAGATAAAGAAGAAATGACAACTATCTGTAAAGAAGTTCCTGGATATAAAATCGCTAATATTGTTGAAGGAGGTATTACACCTAATTTGCCCATGAAAGAGTTAACTGAGATTGGCTATAAGCTGGCAGTTTATCCTTTAACTGTCATGAGCGCAGCAATGAAAGCTATGACTAGTTCCTTAAATCTTTTATTTAAGGATGAAGATAGAACAGACTTATTATTAAACTTTAAAGATCTAAGACAAAGAGTTGGGTTTGATGATTATTATGAAATATCAAGTAAATATGAAACTTCAAAAAGAAGTTAACTTACTTAAGTTGGGGAGTATTATATGAAAAGCTATCAAGTTGTTGACTTCGGTAAACCGTTAGAATTAAGAGAGTATGAAAATCCTAAACCTAAGGGTAAAGAAATCCTTATAAAAATTTCTGCTTGTGGTGTTTGTCATAGTGATCTTCATTTGACTGATGGTTACTTTGATCTTGGAGATGGTAATAGAATTACCTTAGCAGATAGAGGTACAAAACTTCCTTTTACACCAGGTCATGAAATTACTGGTTCTGTTGTAGCTATAGGCAAAGATGCTGAAGACGTTAAAATAGGAGATACTGGAATAGTTTTTCCGTGGATTGGATGTGGAATTTGCGAAGCCTGTGTTGAAGGTAATGAGACTTTATGTGAAGCGCCTAAATATTTAGGAGCAAGACTCAATGGAGGCTATTCAGACCATATAATAGTACCAGATAGTAAATATTTAGTATCTTATGGAGATATGGACCCAGCTACTGCTGCCCCTTATGCTTGCTCAGGATTAACTGCTTTTAGTGCGTTAAAAAAAATACCGTTTGCTTCTGCTAATGATTGGATAGTTATTATTGGGGCAGGTGGAGTTGGCATTAATGGTATTTTATTATCTACTGCTGTTCATAAAGCTAAGATCTTAGTAATAGATAATGATCCAGAAAAACGAGAAAAGGCAATTGAAGCAGGTGCTGATCAAGCTTTTTCACCTGATGATAAAGAAAAAATAAGGAAGACTTTAGGGATAGGTGCCAAAGCGGCGATTGATTTTGTAGGACGACCAGAAACAACAGATTTTGGATTATCACTAGTTAAAAAAGGTGGAATGGTTATTGTGGTTGGTCTTTATGGAGGGTCATTAAAATTATCTCTTCCATTAGTCCCAATGAGATCTGTTACTTTAAGAGGATCTTATGTTGGTGAGCTAAGGGAGTTAAAAGAATTAGTAGACATAATTAAGCAAGGAAGCACAAAGCTTATACCTGTTAAAAAACAAGGTTTAGAAACTGCTAATCAAGCAATGTCAGATTTAAGAGCAGGTAAAGTAAATGGACGAATAGTTTTGATTCCAAATTGAAAATAAATAATAAATAAGAGTAAAAATAATGACCTCAGAAAAAGAACATAATCACAACCACAGTCATCACCACAAACACGAGGATGCACATTCACATTTGCCTTCTGATCCAGAATTAAGAGTTAAAGCAATTGAAACACTTCTTTTGGAAAAAGGGTTGATAGATTCTGAAACTTTAGATGAACTAATAGATACATATGAAAACAAGATTGGTCCTCAAAATGGCGCTAAGGTAGTTGCTAAAGCTTGGGTAGATGAAAGTTATAAAAAAAGATTACTTGAAGATGCTACTGCAGCTATCAGAGAATTAAGTTATCAAGGCAGACAAGGTGAGAACATGGTTGTGGTTGAAAATACCCCAGACATTCATAACGTTGTAGTATGTACTTTATGCAGTTGTTATCCTTGGCCGGTTTTAGGTATTCCACCAACGTGGTATAAGAGTGACGAATATAGATCTAGAACGGTTAGAGAGCCAAGAAAGGTGCTGTCTGAATTTGGAGTAAATGTTGACCCAAAAGTAAAAGTAAAGGTGTGGGACTCTACAGCTGAACTAAGATATTTAGTTTTGCCAATGAGGCCTAAGGGTACAGAGCATCTTAATGAAAATGAATTAGCTGAATTAGTTACTCGTAATTCTATGATTGGAACAGGTTTACCTGAGAATGCAAAATGAGTAGACTTCATGATATGGGTGGACGTTTTGGTGATGGGCCAATTCCTATACCTAGAAGAAGAAATAATGAAATTGATAATCACGAGCCTACGTTTAAATATGATTGGCATGCAAAAGCATGGGCAATTACTTTAGCTGCAGGCGCCTTAGGGGAATGGAATCTTGATATAAGTAGGCATTATAGAGAATGTTTACCACCGAAAGATTACATGAATTATTCATATTACGAAAAATGGTTAGCCGCACTTACTAATCTATTAGTCGATAAGAATCTAGTTTCACTTGAGGAATTAAAAAACGTCATAGATTTGGTCGAAAAGAAGGGTTTAAACTTTGAAGCTAATAAAAGCGAAAAGTTAGATAAAAGGGCTTGGTTAGCTAGGGATGTTCAAAAAACACTAGGTTGGGGTGGACCTTCAATAAGAGAAATTAATGTTAGTCCAATTTATAAAATTAATGAAAAAGTAGTTACAGTTAAGTATAGTCCAAACGAAGATGTAAATGGAGGACATACGCGCCTTCCATCGTATGTTATGGGAAGGGAAGGTATTATTTATTCTTATAATGGTTCACATGTATTCCCTGATAAAAATGCGCATGCTAAGGGAGAGAATCCTCTACCACTATACACAGTTGAATTTAAGGCGTCTGAGTTATGGGGTGTGTCAGCTGAAGACGATAATGACAGTATATATTTAGATCTATGGGAACCATATTTAAAAAAGTAAAAAAACTTAGGCTGTTTGAGAAAAATATGAATAATCAATCAAACTTTAATTTACCATTCACTAATTTTATTGAAGATCAGATTACTTTTCAAAATCCATGGCATGGACAGGTTTTTGCCATAACTGTTCAATTATCAGAAAATGGACATTTTTCATGGACTGAGTTTGTAGAAATTTTTGGAGATTCTCTTAAAGAAGCAAGGTTAAAATTAAGTGATTTAAATGGTAATGATGATTATTTTAATTGTTGGTTAACAGCTCTTGAAAAAATGATTATTTTTAAAAAATTAGCTAATATAGATATATTGTCCTCGTTGAAGGGTGATTGGACCAATGCTTATTTGTCGACACCTCATGGAAAACCAGTGAAGATTAAAAACAGGAGTGTTTAAATGTCAATCAAATCGAAGGCTGCAGTAATAAGGGATAATAAATTAGCTCAACCTTATAAAAGCTCAAAGCCGTTATCAATTGAAGAAATAATAATATCCCCTCCACTTGAAAATGAGGTTCTTGTTGAAGTAAAAGGAGCAGGGCTTTGCCATTCAGATCTTTCAGTAATTAATGGTTCAAGAGTTATGCCATTACCATTAGTTATCGGCCACGAAGGTGCAGGTCAAGTTGTTGAAGTTGGGAGTGCAGTTAAAGATATAAAAATAGGAGACCATGTTTCTTTTCAATTTTCTCCTTCTTGCGGTCGTTGTCGCCGTTGTCTTGAAGGAAGACCTCAAGTATGCGAACTTGCAGCGGCTACTAAAGGAAAAGGGCAATTAATGTCTGGGGGCAGTAGGCTTTCTGATTTAGATGGTAATGTGTTAAATCATCATACAGGTGTTTCATGCATGTCTCAATATAGCGTTGTTGATAGGGGGTCGGTGGTAGTAATTGATAAATCAGTAAATATTCAAGATGCAGCTCTATTTGGCTGTGCTGTGATGACTGGAGTTGGAGCTGTTATTAATACTGCAAGAATAAGACCTGGAGATTCTATTGCCATTATTGGTTTAGGTGGTGTTGGTTTAAATGGAATCATTGGAGCAAAACTAGGGGGTGCGGAAACTATCATAGCTGTTGATATTGATCCATCCAAGTTTATTCGTGCAAAAGAACTCGGAGCAACTCATTGTTTTGACAGTAGAAACAACGACACTATTGAAGAAATTAGAGAGTTAACAAAGGGGGGAGTTGATTTTGCAATTGACTTAGCGGGAGTCATTCCAGCAATGAATACAGCGTATGAACTTATTCGATATGGTGGCGCAGTTGTAACGGCCGGTTTATCTCCAATTAATACACAATTCAGTTTTAATCATAGTGATTTAGTTGCTCAGGAAAAATCAATATTAGGAAGCTACATGGGTTCGTGTGTTCCAGTTAGGGATGTTCCAAGGTTTTTAAACTTATTTCAACAGGGACGTTTACCTGTAGATAAATTGATAGATGGAAAAATAACTTTTGATGATTTAAACGAAGGTTTTGATAAACTATCAAATGGCGAAGTTGTTAGACAGATCTTGATGCCAAACGTATAAAAAACTATTTTAATTAAATCATTTTCCAGTTTTTATAAAAAATACTTCTAGTGTTTTTTAATAAAAATCCAACACCTGATAAAATCAATTTCATAATATTATCAAAATACGATGGTCTTATAATATCTATAAATGCGCAATATCTTAGTTCGTCTTCTTCGTTAAAGCTTTGATGAATTAAAGTATCATCAAATATAAATAGGGGGTTGTATTTCCATTTGTTAATTCTTCCATCAGCTTCTATGAAAGAGCCTTCATTTTGTACCTTGTTAAAATTATATAATATACGATAAGTTATTCTTAAGGGGCCAAAATGTCTAGATGTAGAAGTTTTTTCGCTAAATAAAGAAACACCAATGGTTTTTATGTACTTATAATCTTTGTTAAAATCTATAATTGTTTTGTCTAGTTTATAACCATACCATTGATAAAATAACATTGATCGATTGTCGCCAACAGCATCTTCAAACCTTTTTCCAATTTCTTTGGAGTTCTTATCAAAAAGAGAGATTACATCATTGACTTCATCTTGATGTTCTTTTGGGAGGTCCTCAACTTTAAAGGTATGAAGGTTTCTAAGTGACAATAAATCAGTAAACAAATTCAAAGGAGAGAGAATAAAAGTTAGAAAGCCTTTCCCGTAGAAATATTCTTTTAATAATTTTAAATTCATGGTTTTATGTCTGGAAACATCTATTAGTCCGCATAATATCCATATTGGGAAAATTGACCATATTCCAATATTTATTGATAAAATGTATGAGCTAATAATTAAGAGAATAATTAATATTAATTTAAATATAGTATCCATTTTATACTTCAAAATCTTGAATTAAATTCTAAACTTAATCTATAATTTAACAACAAATCTATCAACTTTTTTTTAGATTGATTGAGTAAAATATAAATTAAGTTTATAATATTATTGAATATTTAATAAAAGGAAATGAAACATGCCTAGTTTTGACATTGTAAGTAAAATTGACATGCCATCAGTTCAAAATGCTTTGGATGGGGTAAGAAAAGAAATTAATACAAGGTATGATTTTAAGGGTAGTAATTGTGAAATTGAACAACAAGAAGATAAAATCATTATTAAAGCTGACGATGAGTTAAAAAGAAAACAAGTAGAAGAACTTCTTATTACTTACTTAACTAGAAAAAAGGTGGATACTGGTGCTTTAGAATTTGAAAAACCAGAAGCAGCTTCTGGAAATTCAATAAGACAAGAAGTGCTTGTTAAACAAGGTATTGATAGAGAAACAGCCCAAAAAATTGTTAAAGTCATCAAACAGTCTAAAAGTAAAACACAGACTGCTATTCAAGGTGACGAAGTAAGAGTCTCTGGAAAGAAAAGAGATGATCTTCAAGAAGCTATCAAATTAATCAAAGATTTAAATTTGAAACATCCATTGCAATATGAGAATTTTAGAGACTAAAGCTTTACTATTTCAGCTCTTTTATCTCTTTCATTCCATTTTGAGGCATTAATTGAAGAGTAAAATTCAGAAAGATGATGATTAAATAAAGCAGGCTCTTCTAGATTAATTGTATGACCTGTTTTAGGAACTATTAATAATCCAGAGGTTTTAATAGTTCTTTTTAGAAACAAACCAACTTCAAGACACATGTCGTCTTCATCACCATTAATTATTAAAGTTGGGCTATTAATACTAGAAATTTCTTTTTCTAGCTCATATAGATTTGGCCTCTTATTTTGAACACCTAAAAGAGTGTTTGCAGATCCCACTGCATCATGTTTGATTAAATGATCATTAAATAATTGCCAGCCCTTTGGGTCTTTATTTTGAAATTGGACTCTTGATGGGCCTAAAGCGTATTCTGATCCTACAACTTCCATACCTTTGTTGATAATATTTTGAGCAGTTTCAAATGAAACATTTGTAAAATCAGCATCTTGATTATATGTAGTTTTCTCAATTGGAATTGCTCCATAACCGCAACCAGCTATTACTAAACTTCTTACCCGATGGGGTGCTTGAATACCTAAATGAAGTGTTGCAAAGCCTCCCATAGACAAACCAACTATGTGTGCTTTTTCAATTTTCAAGTTATCCATTAGGCTTATTATATCTTGCCATGCTCTTTCTTGACTGTATTGCATTTCATCTTCTGGAATGTCAGAGGGATGATAGCCTCTGGCACAATATGTTATACACTGATTAAATCTAGAAAAATAATTAACCTGAGGTGCCCAACTACGATAATCACCGGCAAACTCATGAACAAATATTATTGGTTCACCTGTTCCATTGGTTTCATAAAATAAATTTATATTATCATCAGTTTTTATAAATGACATTTGTTTCTCCCAAA
>JADHQW010000022.1 GCA_016777705.1 Alphaproteobacteria bacterium
CCAAAAAATTTTAATCTTAATGATTGCTCTAAACAACGGAATTTAGATAAAAGAGGAATAGAACAAAGTAGAATAATTGGTAATTCTTTTAAGGAAAATGATATTGTTTTTACTAAAATATTTTCTAGTTTTTGGTGTAGATGCAAAGATACTGCATTTTATTTAAATATAGGAGATTATATTTCTCATAAAGGTTTAAATTCTTTTTACGAAAATCATGTTGATAGGGATCAAACATTAGAAGAACTGAATAAATTAATAAATTCATTAAAGTCTGATAAAGGTCCATATCTTATGGTTACTCATTATGTGGTAGTACAAGCTATGTCTGAATTATCAGTATCTAGTGGAGGAATGGTTGTCTATGATATGATATCTAAAAAATCTAAGTATTTAAAAATAAGCGATTAGTACACTAAAATTTACTTACTATCTTCATTATCTTTTATGATTTTATAATCACCGTCAATAACTTCATTTGTTTGTGATTTTGATTTAAATCTATTTCTATTGTGTTGAGGCTGATATGATGAATCTGTATCATTATTAAAAGTACTACTCTGAGTTTTGTGTTCAGTTTTTCCTTTCATTTTAAAGCTAAGTATTTGCTTAGGGAATATAAATAATAGACTTGGTAAAGTAAAAAGAATAGCGAAAAATATATTCCATTCTAATACATTGATAACTCCGAAAAACACGCCAATAGTTAAAAGTAAAAAAGTAAATCTATAAAAAATACCAAATAAAATTATAACCCAAGCAAAAAAGGTTCCATATTGATATGGTTCCATTAAGTGCTGAATACCTAAAAAGCCAACAATCACGTAAAAACAAAACAAACTTATTATTAAACCAACAGTTATTAATCCGTACTTAAGAATATTAGTTTGTTTTAAAATATACATAGTTGACCCAAAATTATTTCTTTAATATTAAATCACCTTCAAATTTTTTTAAATAAAATATTTTTTTGCCAGCCCAAAAACATTTTTTTTCATCAGGTGATGCTTCTACATAAATTGATTTGTCTTTAAGGTGAAAAACTTGGCTGCATCCTAAAAAAGATAATATTAATTTACTATTACCAAATTTAACACTATCTTCTCGTCCTTTTCTTGCGGTAACAAAATCAAGATCACTTTTAAAACACTGACCAACTTTGTTTTTCTTACAATTAATTTCTTGACTATCAATAACAGAAATATGTGTAGCCTTGTTATTAGAAAAAATAAAACCATCATTATCTAACATTTTACAATCATCTAAGGGCTTTGATATTTTTCCTGCAAATTCACATTCAAACCATGCACCCTCCATATTCTCTATTGCAAAAGAATTAAAACTTAAAGTTAACATAAATGTAATGATTAAAAAAAACGGTTTAAAAACTATCAAAATTAACATTTATTTCACTCTTTTGATTTTACAAAATTAAATTTTTAATTAATGATCATATCACAAAATTTTTTATTAGAAAAATTATATGGAGGTTTTATGAAGATTGAAACCAGAGATGCTTTCCCAGATTTTGTTGGTTTTGTATCAAATATTGACTTAAGACAAAAACTAGATAATAAGCAGATAGAAGAAATAGATCTATCCATAAATAAATACTCAGTAATTGTTTTTAAAGACCAAAATATTAGCGATGAAGATCAAGTTAGGTTTACTAAATATTTTGGTAATATAGAGGCTTCAGGAAAAACATCAAATATCACAAAAGCAAAAGATAGAAGGTTGTCTACAGATTTAGCGGATGTATCAAATTTAGATAAAAATAATAAGCCATTAAGTCAAAATGACCCAAGAAGGATATTTAATTTAGGTAATCGTTTATGGCACACTGATAGTTCTTTTAAATCAATACCTGCTAAATATTCACTTTTGTCTGCAAGAAATATTTCTGAACAGGGTGGTAATACAGAATTTGCAGATATGAGAAGTGCATATGATAATCTTGATGAGTTAACTCAAAATAAAATACAAGATATGGTATGTGAACATTCTTTAATTTATTCTCGTCAGAGGTTAGGTTTTGATATGGTAAAAGAATTATCTTCTGAAGAAATTAAAAATTTTACGCCAGTTGAACAACCACTTGTTAGAATAAACAAAATAACTGGAAGAAAGGTAATTTTTCTTTCTAGTCACATTGGTAAAATTAGAGACTGGATTAGACCAGATTCTATGTGTTTTATTGATGACCTAATAGAGTATGCAACTCAAATTAAGTTTAAATATATTCATAAATGGTCACAAAATGATCTTGTCATTTGGGATAATAGACAAACTATGCATAGAGTCAGAGCCTTTGACGATTTAAAAGAAAAAAGAGATATGAGAAGAACTACCGTTTTAGGAGAAGAGAGGTTAATGTAATAAATTACCTTTTATCTATTTTAAGCATAGCTCTTTAAATCCATTTTCTAAGTCATTTATCAAGTCGTCGATGTTTTCTGAACCAGCATAAATTCTTAAATATTCCCCTTTGGGTACGTAACTAGATTTTAAATGCCTATTTTCACCAATATTCATAGTAGACAAAAGACTAGAATATCCACCCCAGGAAGCACCAATTCCAAATATTTTACAAGCATCAGCCAACTTATCTACGTCAGTTTGTGTTATATAATCTTGAAATTCAATAGCAAACAGACCAGATGCTCCATTAAAATAATTTTTCCATTTTTCATGGTCAGGGTGTTGAGTTAAAGCTGGATGAATAACTTTTTTAACTTCTTTTTTTGTTTCTAGATATTTTGCTATAGCTAAACTATTTTCTGAAGATTGTTTGAGCCTTAAAGGAAGTGTCCTAAGGCCTCTTAAAGAAAGATATACATCATCTGGGCTTACATAAGTTCCAGAGTTCCTTGTCCATCGTTGCAAGTTTATTAAATTTTCATCATTAGCAACAACAGCACCCATCATAATATCAGAATGACCAGATATGTACTTAGTAACAGCCTCAATTACAATATCAACGCCAAATTCTAAAGGATTAAAATATAGTGCTGTTGCCCATGTATTATCTATAATTGATTTTAATTTAAATTTTTTACAAACACGAATAACTTCTTCAATATCTATTATTTCAAAAGTGTAAGTTCCAGGTGTCTCTATATAAATAGCAGTTGTATTTTCTTTAATTAAAGTTTCTAAACTAGAAATGTCTCTAGAGTTATAAAATTGATAATCTATATTTAATCTAGGAAATTCCTCTTTTACAAATCTTCTAGTAGAGCCATAGACAGAATCAGGTACTAGAATATGGTCATTTGTCTTAATTGTAGACATTAATCCAGTTGTTATTGCACTCATTCCAGAAGGAGCAAGGACGCATCCGTCAGCACTATATAATTTTGCGATAGACAAAGAGAGCGAATTAGTTGTTGGCGTTCCGTTTCTGCCATAAGTATATTTACCTGTTTTATTTCTATAAGCATTCATATTTGGGCTTAAAATTGTACTAGTTCTATACAAGGGTGGAGCTGGGATTCCAAAGTTTTCATAAGCATTTTTGCCTGTATGAGCAATTAAAGTGTGAATGCTTAATTTTTTGTTTTTTGATGTCATGCTTTAGCTTTTAGTTTGTTAAAAAATAATTTATGTTGATTCAATAAATCAAAAAGGTTAACAGAATATTAATTTTCAAAATATTTGTCTTGTAACTATAACAAATAAGTTGGAAAGTACTATTAAATTCATGGTTTCATGAAAAATTCAAAGTGGAGAAAATAAAATGAGCAATAATGTTATTATAGCAGCGGTTGTTGCTGGTGCAGTTGGAATAGGAGCAGGTTATGCTTTGTTTTCAGGGCAGCCAACACAAACTGTAGAAAAAGAAACTGTAACATCAGCACCTTCTGGTGCAGGTACTCTAGACGAGGTTAGGGCAAGAGGAAGTCTAAATTGTATTATTAATACTGGTTTGGCTGGATTTGCTGCTCCTGATGATCAAGGTAAATGGACTGGTTTTGACGTCGACTTTTGTAGAGCTGTTGCAGCTGCAACATTAGGCGATGCTGATAAAGTTAATTACACTACTGCAACTGGTAAAACTCGATTTACTAAATTAGCAGCTGGTGAAGGTGAGATATTATCAAGAAACACTACTTGGACATTTTCAAGAGATGTTGATTTATCACAGACATTTGTTGGTGTAAGTTACTATGATGGCCAAGGTTTTATGGTTCCTAAATCATTAGGTGTAACGTCAGCTAAGGGTTTAGATGGTGCTTCAGTATGTATTCAAACTGGAACTACAACAGAACTTAATTTAGCAGAATTTTTTGCTTCAAATAATATGAAGTATAATCCTGTGCCTATTGAAACTAACTCTGAAGCTCAAGAATTGTACAAAGCTGGAAGATGTGATGTTTATACAACAGATGCATCTGGTTTATATGCAACTATGTCTAGTTTTGATAATCCTTCAGATCATATGGTTTTACCAGAGATTGTGTCTAAGGAGCCTTTAGGACCTGTTGTAAGACATGGTGATGATCAATGGGCTGATATCGTTGCTTGGACTTTAAAAGCTATGATGGCTGGTGAAGAATTAAATATTACTTCTTCCAATGTTAAATCTCTTGCTGGAAAAGACAATAAAAACAAAGAAATTAATCGTTTGTTAGGTAAAGATCCATTGCAAGGTGTTTCAAAGCTAGGTTTATCTCCAGATTGGGCTGTTCAAGTTATTAGTCAGGTTGGTAACTATGCTGAAGTTTTTGAAAAAAATCTCGGTATGAGTACTCCTCTTAAAATTGCAAGAGGAGCTAATCAGTTAAGCAGAGATGGTGGATTATTTTACATTCCACCAATTAAATAAAACTTTTTAAACTGCGTCTATATATTAAATAGACGCAGTTTTTTTTATTATTTTGGCCCACCTATGACATTTTTATATAATATTTGGCACAACGAAAAAAGTAGAGAAATTATTATCCAAATCTTTGTTTTACTATGCATAGGTTGGTTTTTGTCTTGGCTTATTTCTAATGTTGATGCTAACTTTAAAGCGCTTGGTAAAGACATTAGTTTTGAATTTTTATTTATCCCAGCTGGTTATGATATAAATCAGTATTTAATCGATTATAACAATAGAGATAGTCACCTAAGAGCAGGTATTGTAGGGCTTTTAAATACTGGGTTAGTCGCAGTTTTTGGTATTATTTTAGCTACGATTTTAGGAGTTACTCTTGGAATAATAAGGTTATCAAAAAATTGGTTAGCCAGTAGAATAGCTTATTGGTACATAGAGTTTACAAGAAACGTTCCTATATTATTACACATCCTTCTCTGGCATGGTATTATTATAAATACTCTTCCTCATTCCAAAAATGCAATTAATATTGCGGATATTAGTTTTTTATCTAATAGAGGATTTTATATTCCAAAACCGTTAACTGAAAATGGTATTGAATTAGTATATTTACTTTTAGTTATTGGGATTATTTTTTCTGTTCTTTTTTTTAAACATGCAAAGAAAAAGCAAGATTTGACAGGTTTACAACTTCCGGTTTTTTGGATTAATTTATCAGTAATTATATCTCTGCCTGTAATAGGTTTTTTCGTTTCAGGCTTGCCCATTTCTCTTGAAATACCGGTGCTTAAGGGCTTTAATTTTAAAGGTGGAATGCATATGAGCCCTGAACTGGCGGCATTAACCTTTGCATTAGGTATTTATACCGCTGCATTTATTGCTGAAATAGTAAGGGCTGGAATATTGGCTGTTGATAAAGGTCAAAGAGAGGCTGCTGAATCAATTGGTTTAAAACCTTCTAAAGTGATGAAATTAGTTATTTTGCCACAAGCTCGTAGAGTTATAATTCCTCCCTTAACTAGTCAATATTTAAATTTAACCAAAAACTCTTCTTTAGCAATTGCAATAGGTTATATGGATCTTGTTGCTACACTTGGGGGTATTTCTCTAAACCAAACTGGTAGAGAGATGGAGACGATGGTTATTGTGATGTTAATATATTTATCTGTTTCGCTTAGCATATCTGCTTTCATGAACTGGTATAATAATAAAGTAAAATTAGTGGGAAGATAAAATGAGCTCAGAAATATATAAACCAGGTTCATATCCTAATCTTCCACCACCTCCTGGAACGGTTGGTGTTTATGGTTGGATTAAAAATAATTTATTTTCATCTATTAGTAATTCTACATTAACAATTATTTCGGTAGTGCTTATTTATTACTTAATCGATGGAATAATTGGTTGGTTCTTTTTTGATGCTGTATTTGATGCAAACTCAAAAATTGAATGTAGGAAGATAAATGACGGAGCCTGTTGGGCTGTTATAACTAGAAGAGTTGGTCAGTTTGTATATGGCTTCTATCCTGAAGTAGAAAGGTGGAGAATTGATATTTCATTTTTAACAATGTTTATTGCTTTTGCTCCGTTACTTTACCCTGATTTACCTAAAAGAAAATGGCTACTATGGTTCAGTGGTATTTATCCTTTCTTTGCTTTTATCCTTATCAATGGTGGTTATTTTGGGCTAACTAAGATTGAATATAGTTTATTTGGTGGTTTTATGCTAACCGTTATAATAGGTGTTACTGGTATTGTTTGTTCACTACCCATAGGTATATTTTTAGCTCTTGGAAGACAATCAAAATTAACAGTTGTTAGAACACTTAGTGTTTGTTTTATTGAGTTTATGAGAGGTGTTCCTTTAATAACCTTATTGTTTGTAGCTTCGTCAATGCTGAACTATTTTATGCCTCCAGGTACTAACTTTAGTATTTTAGTTAGAGTTATTATTATGTTTACCTTTTTTTCTGCTGCATATATTGCAGAGGTCATTAGAGGTGGAATTCAAGCAATTCCAAAAGGTCAATATGAGGCTGCAGATGCATTAGGTATGAATTATTGGCAAACAACTAGGTTTATAACACTTCCACAAGCTTTAAAAATATCAATTCCAGGTATAATGAATACTTTTATAGGATTATACAAAGATACAACACTTGTAGTAGTGATAGGTTTATTAGATCCACTTGGCATAGGAAGAGCGGCCTTAGCTGACACTAAATGGAACGGTCTATCGACAGAAACATATCTATTTGTGGCATTATTCTTCTTTGTAAGTTGTTTTGCTATGTCTAGATATTCCCTATGGCTTGAAAATAAATTAAACACTGATCATAAGTGAGCTTAAAAATGGTAAAAAATAAAAATCAATTATCTAAACCAGTTATTGAAATTAAGAAAATGCATAAGTGGTTTGAAAATTTTCACGTTTTAAAAAACATTTCATTAGGTGTTAATCAAGGTGATCGTATCGTTATATGTGGTCCATCAGGCTCTGGAAAATCCACTCTTATTAGATGCATAAATCGTTTAGAAGTTCATCAAAAAGGTGATATTATCGTAAATGGTACAGAACTCACTGGTGATCTTAAAAACCTCGAGGCGATTAGAAGTGACGTTGGAATGGTATTTCAATCTTTTAATCTTTTTCCACACTTAACAGTTCTTGAAAACTGTACATTAGCTCCAATTTGGGTCAAAGGTCTTCCTAAAAAAGAAGCAAATGAACTTGCTATGGAATTATTAACTCGTGTTAAAATACCTGAACAAGCTCTAAAGTTTCCTGGTCAATTATCTGGAGGACAACAGCAAAGAGTTGCAATTGCTAGGTCATTATGTATGCAACCTAAGATCATGTTGTTTGATGAACCTACTTCTGCCTTAGATCCAGAAATGATAAAAGAAGTACTAGACACTATGATTGAGCTAGCTGAAACAGGTATGACAATGCTTGTTGTTACGCATGAAATGGGTTTTGCAAAAAAAGTTGCGGATAGTGTAATTTTTATGGATGAAGGTGAAATTATTGAGCAGAATGATCCTAAGAACTTTTTTAATAATCCCAAGAATGAAAGAACTAAATTATTTTTAAGTCAAATTCTTAATCATTAGTTTGTAAGTTAAATAGATTTAGCTATTTTTTGTTCAGAGGTCGCCCACTCTGTCCAAGAGCCATCGTATATTGGAACGTCTACTTTGCCCATGCAAAAAAGAGCTAAAGAGATAACACAAGCAGAAACACCAGAACCACATGTTGCAATTATATCGTCTTTAATAGAAATTTCTTGATTAGAAAAAATTAAATTTATTTCGTCAAGAGACTTTAAAAAACCTTGCGAATTAACAAAATCTGATGAAGGAAGACTTTTAGAACTCGGAATGTGTCCAGATGGTAACCCAGGTCTTGGTTCTTTAGCTTCCCCTGTAAATCGTTTATAAGACCTGGCGTCTAGGATTATGCTTTTTTCGTCTTTAGAGGCAGTTATCATTTGATCTAAAGTAACAACAAGTTCTTTTTTTTCAGTTTTAGCAGCAAAATTACCTTTAGGTAAAGAAGTTGTTTGGTCTGTAACTTCCCCATTAAACTTTATCCAATTATTTAAACCTCCTTGAAGAATAAATATATTATCGTAACCAAAATATCTAAATAAAAACCATGCTCGTGCAGATGACAAGAATGGTGAGTTATCATAAATAATTATTTCATCTCTATCATTTAAGCCAAGATCTCTCATCTGTTCGGAAAACAATTCCTTTGATGGTATCATGTGAGGCAAAGAGTTATTGGGATCAGCAATTTTATTAATATCAAAAAAAACGGCATTTGGAATATGTTTTTTGTCATACTCATCTTTAGCAATTAAATCAGAATTTGGAAGGTAAAAAGTTGCATCTAAGATCTTTAGATTATTTTGAGTGCTTAACTTTACGCTCAAGTCTTTTGGTTTGATAAATAAATCTTTCTCCATACGTAATCTCCATTTAAAGCCAATGTGGAACGGCCAAATCTTTACTTTTTAAAAATGAAGGATTCCAGATTTTAGATTGATACCTTTGACCAGAATCACAAAGAATAGTTACAATTGTGTGACCTGGTCCTAATTCTTTAGCAAGTTTAATCGCACCTGCAACATTAATTCCACTAGAACCTCCAAGAAATAATCCTTCTTCTTTTAGTAATTCAAAAATTATAGTAAGAGCTTGATTGTCGTCAATTCTAAATGACATGTCTATTGGACAGTTTTCTAGGTTTTTAGTAACCCTACCTTGTCCTATACCTTCAGTAATAGAATTTCCTTCAGATTTCATCTCACCTTTTTGATAGTAATTGTATAAACCTGATCCATAAGGATCCGATAATGCTATTTTAATATTATTATTTTGTTCTTTTAAATATAAGCCTGTTCCTGACAAAGTCCCACCAGTTCCTACAGCACATGTAAAAGCGTCTACTGCACCATTAGTTTGTTCCCATATTTCAGGTCCTGTAGAGTTATAATGAGACATTTGATTTGCAATATTGTCAAATTGATTGGCCCAAAGAACTCCTTTTTCATTAGTCTCTCCTAACATTTTTGCAATTTCTTCTGATTGCCTTATGTAATTACCTGGATTTGAATAGGGTAGGGCAGGTACAAGTCGCAGTTCACAACCTATTAACTTAAGAGCGTCTTTTTTTTCCTGACTCTGCGTTTCAGGCATTACAATTACTGTTTTATAACCAAGAGAATTACCAACTAGACCGAGTCCAATACCAGTATTTCCTGCTGTACCTTCAACTATCAAACCACCTGGTAATAATTTTTTTTTATCAATTGCATCTAAAATTATTCCTTTTGCTGCTCTGTCTTTAATGGAGGATCCGGGATTTAAAAATTCAGCTTTCCCTAATATTTCGCAGCCAGTTAATTCACTAGCTTTATTTAATCTAATTAAAGGTGTATTACCAATGGTATCAATGAAGTTTTCTTTTATTAATTTTTTCATAAATTTTACTTACTAATTATGTGATTTTGTTTATACAAAGTTATTATTATATAATGACTATATAGAGCCTATGTCAAAAAACTATTTTAAATTTTAAATTAAAGAAAAAATCAAATGATAAACTTTAAAAATATTTCTTTTTCTATTGGTGGTGTTTCTCTTCTAGAAGAAACATCTGCTTTTGTTCCTACTGGGCACAAAGTTGGTATTGTTGGAAGAAATGGCGCTGGTAAAACAACATTATTCAAATTAATTCAAAAAGAACTTATTATTGATGGAGGAGTTATTGAAATACCAAGAAATTTTAAAGTAGGTTCTGTTGCTCAAGAAGCACCATCTACAGAAGAAACACTTTTAAATACCGTATTGGCAGCTGATTTTGAACGAGCCGAATTATTAAGAGATGCAGAAATAGAAACAGACCCAAATAAAATTGCTAATATTCATATTAGATTAGCAGACATTGACGCATATTCTGCAGAAGCTAGAGCTTCTTCTATATTAACTGGACTGGGTTTCAGTCAAAATGATCAAAACAGTCCATGTTCTAGTTTTTCTGGTGGTTGGAGAATGAGAGTTGCACTAGCTAGTGTCTTATTTTCAAATCCTGATCTTTTATTACTAGATGAGCCCACTAATTACCTAGATTTTGAGGGTACAGCATGGCTGGAGAATTATTTACAAAAATTTAAGAACACAGTTTTAGTAATATCTCATGACAGAAGTTTATTAAATAAATCTGTAAATGGTATACTTCATCTTTCTAATAAAAAATTACAATTTTATTCTGGTAATTACGATACTTTTGATAATGAAAGAAGGATTCAATTAGAACAGAAGATTTCTTTAAAAAATAAACAAGATGCCCAAAGAGCTCATATTCAAAGTTTTGTAGATCGTTTTAAAGCAAAAGCATCTAAAGCCAGACAAGCGCAATCCAGAATAAAAATATTAGAAAAAATGAAGCCTATCGTTATTGAAGAAGATCAAAAAATACCAAGATTTAAATTTGACGAAGCTGTTAAGTTTGCTCCACCTTTGGTAACTTTAGATAAGGCTTCTGTTGGTTATAATGATGTTGAAGTATTAAAAAATATAAATATACAAATAAACCCTGATGATAGGATAGGTTTGTTAGGTGTAAATGGAGAAGGTAAATCCACTTTTTCTAAACTTATAGCAAAAAAAATTAAATTAATTAATGGTTCTCTGCAAATTCCCCAGAAATTAAAAATTGGTTATTTTGCCCAACATCAATTAGATGAATTAAGGCCTAATGAAACAGCTTTTGAACATGTTTATTCAAAGTTAAACTCAGAAATACCGTCTAAAGTTAGAGCTAGGCTTGGCTCAGCTGGTTTTGCAGCGGATACAATGGATTTACAAGTAAAAAGATTGTCTGGAGGTCAAAAGGCTAGATTATTACTTTTATTAGTTGTAATAGAAAAGCCTGACTTATTAATTTTAGATGAACCTACAAATCATCTTGATATAGAAAGTAGGGAAGCTCTCATTATGGCATTGAATGATTATTCAGGTTCATTAATATTAGTTAGTCACGACGCTTTTTTGGTTGAAAGGTTAGTGGATAGATTACTCATTGTAAAAAATGGCGGAGTATCTGAGTTTTCTGGTGATATTCATGAATATAGAGATTTAGTTTTAAATAGAAATCAAAATCAGAAGAAGAATAATAAAAAGAATATTAGAATTAATTCTAACAACAATTTTGATAGTACGTCATCGTTATCTGATTTAAAAAAGCGATTATCTATTTCTGAAAAAAAAATAAACGAGTTTGAGAAAAAGAAGTCTGATTTAGAAAATGAAATGCTTGATAATCAGTTTTATGACATCAAGAATACTTTACGTATTAAAGAAGTAAATACAGATTTGAAAAAAAATTTACAACTACTTAAACAAGAAGAAAAAGTATGGGAAAAAATTGCTGAAGACATTGAAAATTTTGATAAATGAATGAAACTGAAGTTTACTTTACTCTTTTTACATCCTCTTTTGTATCCTCAACCGTCCTACCTGGTCACTCTGAATTAACATTAACGGCTTTTATTTATTTAAATAAATTCTCTACTACAAATCTTATTCTTGTTGCTAGCCTTGGAAATATACTAGGCTCTGTTTTAAATTGGTATTTAGGTTTTTATTTTGTAAAATTTAAAGAAAAGAAGTGGTTCCCAATAAATAGTTCACAATTAGAAAAGGCTTCTTTATGGTTTGCAACTTATGGGAAATGGACTTTATTTTTAAGTTGGGTGCCTTTTATTGGTGACCCTCTCACGGTGGTAGCTGGAATTCTTCGTATTCCAATAATTACTTTTGTAATTATAGTGTCTATTTCAAAAATATTAAGATATGTGTTTATAAGTTTTATAGCTTTAAATGTCTTTTAAAAAAATGATAACTTGTCTATTCATATGTTTGATTTAAAGATATGGCTCCCAACTCTTGACATACTTCGAACTGAATATTGTAAGGATACATTGTTTATGTTTAGCCGTATTCCAGCTCTTGCAGAGCGTAGGCTGTAAAAGTTAGTCGCTAGTTTGAATTCTTTTTTATGATAGGTAATGTTTTGAGCGTTCGTGTAGTGTAGCTACCCCAAGAAACAAGCGAAACGAAAAGGGTGCGGTTAGTAAACGCTTTCTAAATATGTTTATTTGTTATAGAATGTCTCTATAGATTTAAATTGTAGAAAAATGTAATGAAATTGCTCCTTGAGCCACATTGGATAGCAAAAGAATGTTTTTTATATGAAGCTCTTTTATGGGGTGGATTTTATCGTTATCCTAAATCTGAAATTGTACCTAACCATATAGATATACGATTTGATCATGACGCACAGGAAGATTTTGAGCCTTATTTGCCAAATGATTATGAATATATCGAAAGTGAGGAAGCTATCCGTGTTGGCCTACCTCTCAATCCTGAATATGAAGCAATTTTTGATGAGAAAATATATATGCTTTCTACTCCCGACACTATTAACAAACTACTTAAACTTACTATCGAAGAATCCGAGAAAGAAAAGCTTAAGAAAAAGCTAGTTGAATCTGAAGAACAAGCAAAAATTAAAACCGAGTGGGATAAAAAATATGAAGCATATATAGAGCTTGTTGAAAGTAAGCTATTTATAGCTTTGCGTGAAGGTAAAATAAAAGCGTACGGCAGAAAGTTGCCACATCATGATTTTGATACTGCAATAGGAATATTAGACGGAAGTGAAAAGGACTGGACGTGGTTTGATATGGAGCATGAAGAAATTCCTACAACCTTTTGGCGTATTAGTGGAATAGATTGGTCTCAATCTAGTGCCCAAAATGGTGAAAGTCATTATTTCCATATCTATGTAAAAACTTATGAAGCCATGGAAGTATTTCCAGCACCAATTGGTGAAGAAGCAAAGACTGTATCGCTTGTTGCAGGCCAATATATTCTTGATGAAGATGAAATTAAAAACATCAAAATGCCAACCAAGCGTGGAAGACCCTCATTTGATTGGGGTTCTTTTTATCTGAAATTAACTGATCACATAATAAAAGGTGATTTGCCAGATAAACAGGAGTCTTTTATCGCTGAAATGCAGGATTGGTGCAAAAAAAATTGGGGTCATAAAGTAGGGCGTGCCACTCTGCTTCAAAAAATAAGCCCTTACTACAAGAAATATGTCATTAAATAATCAAATTTTTTGTTATTTCATTTCTGACATTTTATGACTTATTTACTGACCTTTTTTCTCATTTTAATGACCTGTATTCATTTGAAATAAATGGTTTGTGCATTCTATAATTATGAAATGTACAGATACGAAAAATTCAGACAATGCCTTAGCGAAATATCAGAAAGTCATGTTTCTGAAACGGATGCAAGCGAGGCTTTTTATAACTTGTCTGGTTTTATGTCCCTTCTAATTAAAATTAATGAACGCGAACAAATTGTTCCAAAAAACAAAAGTAATAACCATGAAAATCAGTGAAGTTAACATTGCCCTGATAAAGCCTAAAGATGGCTTGATAGGATTTGCTTCTATTGTTGTCAATGATGCTCTGTATATGGGAAACATTGGCGTACACCAGAAGCTAAACGGAAGCGGATACCGATTAACCTATCCAACAAAACAATCTGGAATTCAGCGAGCGGATATTTTTTATCCAATAAACAGCGCCGCAGGAAAAACCATTGAAAGCGCCATATTAAATAAACTGAACGATGTAATGAAAAGGCTTAATAACCATGCTGGATACGATAGCGCTCTCAATATCTGAAAAAGACTTTTTCATAAAACACCCCGAACGGTTTAGCCCACATGCTTCAACTGTTTTTAGGCCAGTTTATGGCTACAGAGGATTTATTAAGGCTACTTACAACCCCGTGAAAGCAGAAAAGGCTACTGGGTATAAGCCACGTCTTACCCTTTTGAAAAGACCATATACAGAGCTCTCTAGTGCTATTTGGTTAAAGATTGAATTTTCTGCGCCTAAGTTGATATTTGGTAACAATTTTGAAGAATTGCGCGATAGTGATGATCTTGAGATAGTCTTAACGGCGTTGCATAACGCCTTAGTAAGTATGGGAATAGAAATCGCTTATGATACTTTGCTAAACGCCAAGACTAGCATGATCCATTACAGCAAGAATATATTGTTGGATAGGTCAACGCCCTGTTTTCTTATAATTCAGGCTTTAGAGAAACTGGATTTATCAATCAAGCTGGATTTAACCCAGACTGATTTCAGGAATGGCGGACAGATGGTCAAATATCATGCCAGCACTTATGAAATAGCACTGTATGACAAGGTTAAAGATTTGGAGCAAGCATCAAAAAATGGCGAAAAGCGAGGTGTTGAAACAGATTATGGAAATATGCCTGATCTGTTTGCAGAGCATAAACAAAAACCTGAGGTTCTGCGCTTTGAAATAAGATTAACCAGCAGGAAATTAAAGCATGTATTAAAAACCCTTGGCCTTGAAACTGAATGCACTTTGAAGAAGTTGTTTGGCGCGGATATTTCAAGATCAGTATTGTTGCATTACTGGAAGATCATAACTGAAGGACTTTATATGCTGAATATCGATACTAAGGATATTGAAAAGCTTGTTTATGAAATTCAGACAGCCTTTCCAAGAAAGCGAACTAACAAGATAATGGAGCTGATTGGCTTTATAGTTTGCTGTCAGAAGCTTGGAGTCAGAGGCGCAAGAATGGCTTTAAACCTTAAAAACCATCAATGGTACAGAATCAAAGCAGATGCAAAAGTTCTGGAAGGCAAAGATATTTGCCCTCGTTTTTTAATTCTGAATTGCCTAAAAAAAGACTTGCAGGAATTTATACCGTTGGTTAAAGCAGATATTGTAGTTGATGGATTGATTTAATGAATGCGGGCAATTACTGATTTAGTTGCAATTTTAGTAAAAAATGACATTTAATGAAGACTTAAGAGTTAAGATACCAAGTATAATTCCAAAGAAGTGACCCTATACTATAATTTACCACAACATTATTTTTTTAATTTTATAACGTATAGGAATTATCTCACCTTCCATTAGACATATGGTGTATACGATTAAGCTAAAAGATTTTTGTATTAAATTTTTTAAACTATTAGTTTATGCTATCAATTTGATCATTACAAAACATAACATAATATTGTTTAACTGATGAAAACATGTTAATATTAATAATCTAAATGGCGCTGCACACAAAGTGTAACAACATCGCAGTATGGCGAGACCCTGGCGTGCGATGTAAAATAAACGCTGCATGATTCCGTGCTTCTTCATCAGGATAGATGATTAAATCTAGCGATGATGGTTCCAAAATTTTAATTTAACTTTTAATGGGAATCATGCCTATGAAATCTATATATATATCTAAAAAAGAAGTGGCTAGAATACTTAATATTAGCCCTTCTTCTGTTACGAGATGGTCTAAAGATAATCCAGATTTTCCAAAGCCTTTTCTTCTTGGACCTAATAAAGTTGTGTGGGATTTAAGAGAAATTGAACACTATATCAATGAACAAAAAAAGATAAGGGGTTTTCTAGGTCATAAACCTCAGAAGGGGTTTGATGTCAACAAAACTCAATGAAAGTCAACTTATTGCTATTCATTTGATTGCTTCTGGCGTGAGAGCGTCAATTATTGCTGACCAACTTAGTATAAGAGAAGAAACTTTATCACGATGGAGACAAAATCATAAATTTAACAATGCAATTAAAGATGCAACAGAAGCAATATTGAGAGAAATTGTTGATACCCACAAAAACTTACTAATTACTTCTCAAAATATCATCAATGAAACGCTAAATAATGAAGAATTGGACTTATTTAAAAAAGCTAATATTGCTTTACGATATTTAAGTCTTATGAAAGGTAAAGATGATATTAGTAAAAAATCATCAAATAATCTTAATATATATTTGAATAATAGAAATTTAATTT
>JADHQW010000023.1 GCA_016777705.1 Alphaproteobacteria bacterium
ATTTGGATTTTTATAAAACAAAAATTATTAGCTGTTTCTTCATCAGAAATAAGGCGTTTAAAACATTTAAATAATATGGATTCTAAAAAATGAAAAAATCAATATCTATCTCATCTAAACAATTATTGAAACTAACAATTGACTCTTTAGAAGATGATAAAGGAATAGATATTTGTAAGATAGATTTGATTGGTAGAAGTAGCATTGCAGATTACATGATAGTTGTTAGTGGAAACACCACAAGACAAGTGACATCGATGGCTAATAATTTAGTAAAAAAATATAAAGAAGCGGGCATTCGTCCACCTTCGCCCGAAGGTATGTCAAATGGTGACTGGGTTCTTATTGATGCCAAAGATATTCTTATTCATATCTTTCGTCCCGAAGTTAGAGATTTCTACAGCTTAGAAAAAATGTGGGTAAAAAAACAAGATGAAAGTTCATTTGATTCAATAGATAACAAAATATGAAATATATAATTTCTATCATTGGTAAATTTAAAAATAACGATGAAAATCTTATTACGCAAAAATACTTGAAAAGAATAAAAAACATTAAGTTAAATCAGTATGAAATCAAGATAAGTAATTTAGATAAGAGATTAGAAGAAGAAGGATCAAAATTAATTAATTCGACTCCTAAGAATGGAAAATTAATACTACTAGACGAACAAGGTGAAAATTTATCCAGCACTGAACTTGCTGAAATAATTTCTAAATGGAAAGATAACAATATTTCAAGCATTAACTTTGCTATTGGTGGTGCTTTTGGAAATGGTAAGCTAATTAAAAAATCAGCCGATAAAGTCGTTGCATTAGGAAAACTTACATGGCCGCATCAAATGGTTAAAATGATGGTTGCAGAACAAATATATAGAATTGAGACAATTCTTGAAGGTCATCCTTATCATAAATAAACTTTTAATAGTGAGAAATAATTAATGAGAAATAATACAAAACAAAGGATTGTTTTATGCATTATGGATGGGTGGGGAATTAATAAAAATAGTAATCATAACGCTGTTGCACTCGCAAAAACACCAAATGTTGATTATTTAACAAATACATATCCATATTCAACACTTGAAGCTTCAGGTGAACATGTAGGATTACCTAAAGGTCAAGTCGGCAATTCAGAAGTTGGTCATATGAACTTAGGTTCAGGCCGAGTTGTTATCCAAACTCTTCCTCGAATTAATAATGCCTTTAAAAATGACGAAATTAGACATAATAAGAATTTTAAAAAATTTATTTCTGAACATAAAAAGGATAAAACCGTCCATCTTCTTGGTTTATGCAGTAATGGAGGCGTCCATTCTCACCTAGACCATATTGTTGAAATGGCAAAATTATTAGATAAGTCTAATATTAATTCTGTTCTTCATATTTTTTCTGATGGAAGAGACAGTTCCCCTAAACAAATTGGAAATATTGTAAAATTATTTGAAGCATCATTACCTAAAAGCATAAAAATAGTTTCTCTTATTGGAAGATATTTTGCTATGGATAGAGATAATAGATGGGATAGAGTTAAAAAATCGTTTGATTTAATTGCATATGGAAAATGTGAAAGAAATACCAACGATATTACTTCTGCTATTGAGGTTGCTTACAAAAACAACGAAACTGACGAGTTTATTTCTCCTACATTAATTGGTAATTATAGAGGGATTGAAAATGACGATAGCTTAATAATGGTTAATTTTAGAGCCGACAGAGTTAGGGAATTGTTATCTCCTTTTCTAAACCCAAATTTTGATAAATTTAAAAAAAATAATAATACCCCCCTTATTACTAATTCACTGGGAATGATTGAATATTCAAAAGAAATTTCACAATTTATGAAAAGTATTTTTGTCAGAGAACAAATACAAGACACTTTAGGGGATGTCATTTCAAGAGCTAATTTAAAACAACTCAGACTTGCTGAAACTGAAAAATATCCTCACGTAACATTTTTTTTTAATGGCGGCAGTGAAACTATTTGTCCAGGCGAAACAAGGATAATGGTACCCTCTCCAAAAGTTACTACTTATGATTTAAAACCAGAAATGTCTGCAGAAGAAGTAGAGTTTGAGTTAATCAAAGCAATTAAAGATAACATTTATGACTTAATCATTATTAACTTTGCCAATCCAGATATGGTCGGGCATACAGGAAATTTAAAAGCAGCCATTAAAGCCGTTGAAAGAGTTGATAAAGCCATTGGAAATATTAAAGCCGCATTAGATGAAACCGGTTGTACAATGTTATTAACTGCCGATCATGGAAACTGTGAAATAATGTTAGATTCAAAAACACAAGTTCCACATACATCTCATACCTGTAACAAAGTCCCTTTAATAATGATATCATCAGAAAGTAATTTAAAATTAAAAAATGGTAAGTTAGCAGACATAGCTCCTACGATCCTAGACATAATGTCTCTTGATATACCTATTGCAATGAATGGAAGGTCTTTATTAGTAAAATAATTATATATAATAATAGATTTTCTATACTTGCTAGAATTATATTGTTCTATATTCTATAGAGAATAAGTTAAACTTCAAAAAATTTTGGGAAAGCGAATATGATAAAAATGTTAAAAATGAATAATAAAAAAACCATTTTATTTATATTTTTTATATACGCAATTATCCCTTTAAAAACAATTAACGCTGATACTAACCGCCAGGAAACTTATAAACAGCTAAACCTTTTTGGTGATGTCTTTCAACGAGTTCAAGAACAATATGTTGAAGAAGTTACTGACAAAAAACTAATAGAGTCAGCAATTTCTGGAATGCTGCAATCACTTGATCCGCATTCATCATATTTAAGCGCTGATTCTTATAAAGATATGCAGGTTAAAACCAAAGGAAAATTTGGTGGATTAGGAATCGAAATTACTATGGAAGATGGCGTAGTTAAAGTAGTGTCTCCAATTGACGATACACCAGCAGCTAAAGCTGGGATGAAATCAGGTGATTTAATCATAGGCGTGGATGGAGAATCTATAAGAGGTCTTACTATTAATGAGTCAGTTTCAAAACTTCGAGGGCCTGTAGGTAGCAAGGTCATCATCACAGTCGTACGTGATAAACAAGACCCTTATGAAATTGAGATAAAAAGAGATATCATTAACATTAAATCTGTTAAACATAATATAATAAAAAATATAGGTTATGTTCGCTTAACCACTTTTTCAGACACTACAACATCTGGCCTAGAAAAAGCTATAACTGAGATTAAGAAAAACATTGGAAATAAATTTCAAGGTTTAATTTTAGATTTAAGAAATAATCCAGGTGGCCTTTTAAATCAATCAATATCTGTAGCAGATGCATTTCTTAATCAAGGTGAAATTGTTTCTACGCAGGGGAGAAATGACGATGACACATCAAGAGTATTTGCAAAAAAAGGTGATCTTATCAATGGCCAACCCTTAGTTGTTTTAATTAATAGTGGATCAGCTTCGGCAAGTGAGATTGTAGCAGGTGCTTTAAAAGATCACTCTAGAGCAATAATTATTGGAACTAGAAGTTTTGGCAAAGGTTCTGTACAATCTATTATTCCTCTTGCAGGTAATGGAGCAATGAGACTTACAACAGCCAGATATTTTACACCAAGTGGAATATCTATTCAAGCTAAAGGGATTGAGCCCGACATTATTGTGGAAGCAGGCGCAACAGATTTTAAAAAGCCAAAAAACAATAATAGACGTGAGGAAAACCTAAGAGGTGCATTAGATAAGAATAAAAAAAGTAAGGAAACAGAAATTGATAGTGATAGTGAAAAACCTCTAACCCCCTTAGAAAAACTTCTTCAAGATAATCAAATCTCTAGAGCAGTCGACATGATTAGAGGTATTAGCTTATTTAACAAAAATGAATTAAGTCAAAAAACAGTTAGTGCTAAAAATTGAATAAAATTCTAAGTGAAATTCCAATTTCAGAAAGACCATACAGATCTTGTGTGGGTTTAATGGTATTTAACAAAGATGGAAATGTTTTTTGCGGTCAACGGCTTGATAATAAAGCAGAAGCTTGGCAATTACCGCAAGGTGGAATTGATGAAGGCGAGCTACCTATAGAAGCAGGTTTTAGAGAGTTAAAAGAAGAAACCAGCATAATAAATGTAGAATTTTTGTGTGAATTCCCTGAGTGGATAAATTATGATATTCCTTTGCCTTTAGCAGATAGGCTCTGGAGTGGTAAATATAGAGGTCAATCACAAAGATGGTTGTTATTTTATTTTTCTGGTGAAGATAATGAAATAAACATCAACACTTTAAATCCAGAATTTAGAAATTGGATTTGGCTTAATCCTCTAAAATTACCCGAAAAAGCAATATCATTTAAAAAAGACGTTTATATGAAAATCAATGAAGTATTCATCCCAATGTTAGAGAATTATATTTCAGCTAAGATCAAATAGGTTAGTAAATGCCAACATCTAATAAAGAGTACGATAAACTTATTAAAAAAATTGATGATATTTTATTATCAATCAAAAACGAGCCTCAAAAATTTGAAAGTGTCTTTACCGAACTCTTTGATAAAGATTTTGAAAAAGGATTAAATTATATAAATAGTTTAGAAACTGGTTTGCTAAAAGGACTAGTAATTTCAGTAAAGGACTTATTTGATGTTAAAAATTATAAGACTAGAGGTGGATCAAAATTTTTAAATAGCTTACCTGCTAATAAAGATGCAGATTGTATTGCTCTTATCAGAAAGGCTGGAGGTCTTCTCCTTGGTCATACAAATATGACGGAACTTGCTTACTCCGGATTAGGTATAAATCCTCATTATGGAACACCCAATAATCCTCTTTACAACAATTCAATACCAGGCGGCTCAACATCTGGAGGAGCAGTGTCGATAGCTCTTGATGTAGCTGATATAACAATTGGAACAGATACAGGAGGTTCTACTAGAATACCGGCAGCCTTTACTGGAATAACTGGATTTAAGCCCACACAAGACAAC
The DNA here is from genome assembly GCA_016777705.1 of Alphaproteobacteria bacterium. Taxonomy (GTDB): domain Bacteria; phylum Pseudomonadota; class Alphaproteobacteria; order Puniceispirillales; family Marisalimonadaceae; genus Marisalimonas. The sequence goes on from JADHQW010000023.1 coordinate 4,973, forward strand.
ATTTCTAGAAATGGATGTCTAACACTCTCATCAAGTCTCGATAGCATTGGTCTGATGGCTAAGAATGTTGAACTTTGTAGACAAGGTTATGAGGTCATGAAAGAGAAAAAAAAAGCAAAACAAAAGGCTAATAGTAAAGGCTTAAAATTTATAGTTCCTTCAAACTTTGGCTTTGAAAATATTGAGCCAGACGTAGAACTTTCTTTTAACTCTGCTAAACAAAAAATAATTGAAAACGGATATAATATTGTTGAAGAAGAATTACCAATACTCGAAACATATAAAAAAATACCATTATGGCAATTTGCAGCCGTAGAATGCCAGGCAGAATATTTTGAAGCATACACAGAAAAAAAACATCTAATTGATCCAAATATACTTAAACGAATGGATAGAGCAAATGATGTTATGGCTATCGAGTATAAATTATTACTCAAAATGCGAGAAGATCTGATAAAAGAATTTAATAGCTTTTTGAAAAACAATTTTTTACTTATGCCAACTGTAACTATTAAACCACCTCTATTGAAAAAATGTGATGATCAAGAGTTTTATGACAAAGTCAATTTGATAACATTAAAAAATACATCATTAGCAAATTATATGAACGGATGTAGCTTGTCTTTACCATATTTTATAAATAATGAACCGACAGGTATTATGTTAAATGGTTCAACTAACAATGATGATAATCTTTTAGAAATAGGTAGTGAATTTGAAACCATATTGTCGACTTAAATAATAGTGTATATTAACCTATATTATCTAAAACAGCTTTCATAAATGATGAGTTCTTAATAGCCATTTTTGCAATATTTTGATCAGTATCATTTTCCTGAGCTTTAAACCCGGTAAGCTTTTCTTCTAAAACCTGCTTATTAGATTTATCAAGTTTTTCGGCTCTTTCTGCCAATATAGTTACAGACGTCTCGTTTATCTCAGCAATGCCGCCATCTATCATAATTCTAGAAACAATTTTGTTATCATTAAAAATGTCAACAATGCCTCTATCAAGACTAGACATCACTTGCGAGTGTCTAGGCAGAGCACCTATATTTCCATCAGAACCTGGTAATACAACCATCTCAACTGGCTCAGAAACAAGAACCATTGATGGGGTTACTATTTCTAAATTAGTTGTGTCTGCCATTGTAACCTCGCTATAAATTAATTGTTAAGCAGCTTCTTTTGCAAGTTTTTTACCTTTTTCTATAGCTTCTTCAATAGTTCCTACCATATAAAAAGCAGCCTCTGGTAAATCATCATATTCACCTTCAGTAATACCTTTAAAACCTTTTATTGTGTCTTCCAATGACACAAGAACGCCTGGTGAACCAGTAAAAACTTCAGCCACGTGGAAAGGTTGGGATAAAAATCTTTGGATTTTTCTAGCTCTAGTAACAACTAATTTATCCTCTTCTGACAACTCGTCCATACCTAAAATTGCTATTATATCTTGAAGTGATTTATACTGTTGAAGCACTTCTTGAACTCTTCTAGCGACAGCGTAATGTTCATCACCTACTATTCTTGGGTCCAACATTCTTGAGGTTGAATCAAGAGGATCAACAGCTGGATAAATACCAATTTCTGCAATTTGCCTTGATAAAACAGTCGTAGCATCTAGGTGAGCAAATGATGCTGCAGGTGCAGGGTCAGTTAAGTCATCTGCTGGAACATAAATAGCCTGAACTGAAGTGATCGAACCTTTAGTAGTAGTTGTAATTCGTTCTTGAAGAGCTCCCATATCTGTTGCCAATGTTGGCTGATAACCCACAGCAGACGGAATTCTTCCTAACAAAGCAGAAACTTCTGAACCCGCTTGAGTGAATCTAAAGATATTATCAACGAAGAAAAGAACATCTTGTCCCTCTTGATCTCTAAAATATTCAGCTAACGTTAATCCTGTTAATGCAACTCTTGCTCTAGCTCCTGGAGGCTCATTCATTTGTCCATATACCAATGCTGCCTTAGAACCTGGTCCATCAGGGACAATAACACCTGATTCTACCATTTCATGAAACAAATCATTACCTTCTCTAGTTCTTTCACCAACACCTGCAAAAACAGAATATCCACCATGTGCTTTTGCTACGTTGTTAATTAATTCCATAATTAAAACAGTTTTACCAACACCTGCTCCCCCAAATAAGCCAATTTTTCCACCTTTTGCATATGGAGCAAGAAGATCAACAACTTTTATGCCAGTTACTAAAATATCTGCAGATGTAGATTGTTCTACATACTCAGGTGCATCCCTATGAATTGGTAAAGACATTTTAGATTTTACTGGTTTTCCATCATCAACAGGATCACCAATAACATTTAAAATTCTTCCTAAAGTTTCAGGGCCCACTGGAACTGTTATTGGAGCTCCTGTTTGTAAGACTTCCATGCCTCTAACAAGTCCATCTGTACTATCCATAGCAATAGTTCTTACCTCATTTTCACCCAAGTGTTGAGCCACTTCTAATATTAATTTTTGACCTGCATTATCAATCTGGAGAGCATCAAGTATTGATGGTAGTTTGTCATCAAACTCTACATCGACAACTGCTCCAATAACTTGGGAAACTCTTCCTAAATTTTTTTGAGATGGTTTTTTTGCCATTTATATTACTCCATGTAATTTATTAAGTTTATTATAAAGCTTCTGCACCAGATATAATTTCAATTAACTCACTGGTTATAACTGCCTGTCTTGTTCTATTATATTGCAAGGTTAACTTATCTATCATTTCACCAGCATTTCTTGTAGCGTTATCCATAGCTGTCATTCTGGCTGCTAATTCACTTGCTGTGCTCTCAATTTGAGAACTAAACAATTGTGTTGCTAAATTACGTGGTAATAAGTCAGTTAAAATCTCTTCTTCACTAGGTTCAAAATCATATATCGAAGAAGTATCCTTGTCTTCTTCATTTATTTGGATTTCTGCGGGGATAAGTGACTTGAACGTAACTTCTTGCGCAATAGCAGAAACAAACTTGTTATATATAACTCGACAAACGCCAAACTCACCATTTTCGAATAAATTAATTATTTTTGTTGCTAAAACTTCTGCATCTGCATAATTAGGTTTTGCAGACTTACCTTCAATTTTGTCAATGAATAAATTTCCATATTCTCTGTTTAGTGAATCAGCTGATTTTTTACCAACCATTAATAGTTTAACATTTACACCATTTTGTTGTAGATCATTAATTTCTTTTTTTACACTTCTTGTTATTGACCCATTAAAACCACCGCATAAACCTCTATCGGCTGAGAATACAACTAATAGCTGAGTTTTATTTTCAGGTTTGCCTGTTAAAAGATCAATTGAAGTACCCGTGGCTTTAGAAGAGATTTTAGATACAATTTTGTCCATAAGTGAAGTGTAAGGCCTGGATGCTAAAGCTTGGTCTTGAGCTCTTCTTAATTTAGCTGCGGCAACCATTTTCATAGCAGAAGTGATTTTTTGAGTAGATTTAACTGAGCTAATTCTATTTTTTAGGTCTTTTAAAGAAGGCATATCAACCTATCCTCTTTTAATTAATGCAACTATTAAGAAAAATTCTTTATCAACTGTTCTAGCATATCTTTAAGAGACTTTTCTGTTTCATCTGACATAGTCTTATCTTTTCTAATCGCATCTAATATCTTAGAATCCTTGGCTTTTAACTTCTGTAATAAAGCTTGCTCAAATTCACCAATCTTTTGGGTTGGTATTTGATCTAAATACCCCTTAACACCAGCATATATAACAGCCACTTGTTCTTCAACATCCATTGGTGAATATTGAGCTTGTTTTAAAAGCTCTGTAAGTCTTTCACCTCTAGATAGTAACTGCCTGGTTGAAGCATCCATGTCGGATGCAAACTGAGCAAAAGCAGCCATTTCTCTATACTGTGCAAGATCTAGTTTTATTGTACCTGCAACTTGTTTCATGGCTTTGATTTGAGCAGCAGATCCAACTCTAGATACTGATAAACCAACATTAACAGCAGGCCTTATGCCTTTGTAGAACAACTCTGTTTCTAAAAATATTTGACCATCTGTAATTGAAATAACATTAGTTGGAATAAAAGCTGAAACATCACCACCTTGCGTTTCGATTATTGGCAGCGCCGTCAATGATCCAGACCCATTATCACTGTTTAATTTAGCCGCTCTTTCTAACAAACGTGAATGTAAATAAAAAACATCACCAGGATAGGCTTCTCTTCCTGGAGGTCTTCTAAGAAGTAATGACATTTGTCTATAAGCTACAGCTTGTTTTGACAAGTCATCATAAACTACAACTGCATGCATTCCATTATCTCTAAAAAATTCACCCATTGCAGCAGCGGCATAAGGTGCTAAAAACTGCATTGGTGCTGGATCAGAAGCAGTGGCAGCAACAACTATAGAATATTCAAGAGCCCCTCTTTCTTCTAATGATTTAACTATTTGCGCAACTGTTGACCTTTTTTGTCCAACCGCTACATATATACAAAATAATTTTTTAGTATCGTCTTTACCGGCTTTGTCATTAGTGCTTTTTTGGTTTAAAAATGTATCAATAGCAATAGCCGTTTTACCAGTTTGTCTGTCTCCAATTATTAATTCTCTTTGCCCTCTTCCAACAGGAATAAGAGAATCAATAGCTTTTAATCCAGTTTGCATTGGCTCATTAACAGATTGTCTTGGCATAATGCCAGGTGCTTTTGCTTCAACTCTAGTTCTTTTTACGTTTTTTAGAGCCCCTTTACCATCAATAGGATTACCTAATGCATCAACCACTCTTCCTAATAAACCTTTACCTACTGGCACATCAACAATAGAACCAGTTCTTTTAACAACATCACCCTCTTTAATGGTCTTATCACTTCCAAATATAACAACACCAACATTGTCTCTTTCTAAGTTAAGAGCCATTCCAGCAATTCCACCTGGAAACTCTACCATTTCTCCAGCTTGAACTTCGTCAAGACCATGAACACGTGCAATTCCATCTCCAACAGAAAGAACTTTACCTACCTCGGTAACTTCTGCTTCTGCTCCAAAATTTGCAATTTGATCTTTTAAAATCGTTGATATTTCTGCTGCACGAATATCCATTAATTTGTACCTCTCATGGCTATTTCAAGTCTATTAAGTTTTGTTTTTATTGAACTATCTATCATTTTAGAACCTATTTTAACAATAAGGCCTGCTATTAAAGTTTCGTCAACTTTAAGAGATAGTGATATTTTTTTAACGCCAGTAGCTTCAGATACTGCTGTTTCTACTTGTTTTTGTTGATCTTTATCTAATTTAGATGATGAAGTAACCTCAGCTTGCACTTCACCATTTGTTTTGGAAACCAAAGATAAGAATACATCTTGGATTTGTTTAATATAATTTAGTCTTCCGTTAGCGGCTAAGGTACCACAAAATTTAATAGTTAATTTATCAACTTTCATTTTTTTTAGAACTGCAGATATCGAAGATAGTTTATCAGCTTTAGAAATAGCAGGATTTTTAATCATATTCATAAACATATCATTATTTTCTAAGAGCGTTTTTATTTCTTGAAAATCTTTAACTATTTTAGATACTATTTTTTTTTCTGCAGCTAACTCGTATAAAGCCTTTGCATATCTATTTGTTAATCCAGATGATTCACTCATCTTAATACTTCCTTAAATTTTGATTTAATAAAATATAAGGATTGCTAGCACAGCATTGGACTCATTGCAAGTAACAAGGTCTTAATAGGCACTTAATTTTACATAAACGAAAATGGATCAATATCGATAGTTAAATTGATATTAGATGGTTTGTGAACTTTCTTTGTCCAATCAATTAAAACTTTTTGGATATTTACAGTTTTATCTGATTTAATTAAGAACCTTCTTCTATATTTTCCTCTTAAAAAATACATTGGAGCTGGAGCCGGCCCAAAAATTTTTACGTTTTTGAAAGAAGGCGCTAATCTAGAAACATCAGAAGCAAAACTATCTAAGTTACTCTCAAACTTAGAGGAAAGAATAATAGCTGCCAACCTTCCATATGGAGGCATGTTAGCATTTTTTCTAGAAATAAGTTCTTTTTCAAAAAATTCGTCCCGGTTATTTTGTGCAATGGCTTTGATGATTGGGTTTTCTGTGTCAAATGTTTGTAGATAAACTATACCTTTATCATTTGAACCGGTTGTATGTCTTCCAGATCTTCCCGCGACTTGTTGTAAAAGCTGAAAACTTCTTTCAGAAGCTCTAAGATCACCTCCAGACAACCCTATATCACCGTCTATTATACCTACTAACTTTAGTTTTGGGAAATCGTGACCTTTTGCAACCATTTGTGTTCCAATGATTATATCAACTTCTGAGTTTTTAATTTGTTCGATAGCATCAGTTAATAAATTTTGATTTTTCATGGTATCACTAGAAAGAGTAATTGATTTAGCTTCAGGAAATAATCTTTGAACTTCTTCTTCAATACGCTCAACTCCAGGACCACAAGATTTCATTTGATCTTTATTCCCACATACTTCACAAATATTTGAAATATGTTTGCTGTATCCACAATGGTGACATGTTAATAAATTATCTAAACGATGTTCAACTAACCAGGTTTCACAATTTATACATTTAACTTTGTTACCGCATGAATTACATACTCTTAGGGGCGCATAACCTCTCCTATTTAAAAATAATAATGTTTGTTCTTTTTTGAGTAATTTATCTTGAATTTCATTAATTAATAGTGGAGATATCCAATTCCCTTTTTGAGGTGGGTACAATTTCAAGTCTAAAAGTTTTATATCTGGCATATCTGCACCTGTTGCTCTTTTAGGCAAAGTTAAGTGAATATACTTTCCCATCCTCATATTATAAAAAGTTTCTAACGATGGTGTAGCTGAAGCTAAAACTATAGTAGCTGATGACCTGTTTGCTCTATACACAGCCATATCTCTGGCATTATATCTAACATTTTCTTCTTGTTTAAATGCCGGCTCATGTTCTTCGTCTACTACAATCAAACCCAATTTTGAAATTGGTATCATTAATGCAGATCTGGCTCCAACAATTACTCCAGCTTTTCCACTCAATGCAGACAACCAAATTTCTTTTCTTTTTTTCTTGCTAATATCAGAATGCCAAACCAATGGGTTAAAATTAAATTTGTTATAAAATCTTTTTTGCCAGTCAGGTGTTAAAGCTATTTCTGGTAGCAAAATTAAAACCTGTTTACGTTCATTCAAACATGTTCGCACAGTTTCAAAATAAGTCTCGGTCTTACCAGAACCAGGGACGCCGTCTAATAAAAAACAATCTGTTTTATCCTTTATGATTGATTTGTTAATTTTATTAACGGCATTTTTCTGATGTTCGTTTAAAAGCTTATCATTCTCTTTTTTTATATCATTGCTTTTAATAAAATTTTTAGAAAAATCAGGCTTTATTTTAATTAACTGTTCTATAATAAGGTTTTTATTTACCATATCTTTTAAGACTGTTTTTGATACGCCGATGTCTTGTATTAAAGAAGTTTCGTATACTTCTTTATCTGAATTGACCAAAGCATCTAAAACAAGCTTTCTCTTTGACCTTAATTTTTTGTTATCAATTGAATCAATTGATAAACTATCTTCAAGATTATATTTATATATTTTATTATACTGTGGAGAAATAATAGCTTCCAGTGGGCTTAAAACCATTTTTAAAACAAGCCCTTTATAAACACAATTCCAATTTGCCAAGAAACTAATTAAATCAATCGTAGGTAAAGGTATGGGATCAATCTCATATATATCAATAAGAGTTTTTAACTTACTTTGAGAAATTGTTTTAGAGCCTTCACTTACAATTATCCCAACTACTTTTCTTTGCCTAAACGGCGCTGATACAATCTGTCCTATGCTAATTTCATTTATATTTTCTTCAATTAAATAATCAAAAGTATCGTTAAATGGACCAATTAATAATACAGCTACTTCTTTTGTTTTAATGCTTTTCATTTATTAACTTAATCTAAATATTTAAATATTAATTTTAGTTATCATTATAAACATAATGTATTATAAAATATAGATAACGAAATATTAGTTTTATGAAAGCACATAAAAATCTAAAAAGGACTAAGAATGGAATTATTTATAGATACTGCAGAAATTGATGAAATTAAGTCCCTCAATATTACTGGATTAATTGATGGCGTAACAACAAACCCCTCTTTAATTGCTAAATCTGGACGAAATATTATTGAAACCATTGAAGAAATTTGTAACGAAGTGTCTGGACCAGTTAGTGCAGAAGTTACCGCAACAGATTTTGAAACAATGATTAAAGAAGGGCGAAAGCTCTCTGCTATTGCGCAAAACGTTGCAATTAAAGTTCCTTTAACATTTGATGGTCTAAGAGCTTGTAAAGTTTTCTCTGAAGATGGAATTATGGTTAATGTGACTTTATGTTTTAATTCAGCTCAAGCCATATTAGCTGCAAAAGCAGGAGCGTCTTTTATATCACCTTTTATAGGTCGCTTAGACGACATTGGGTCCGATGGTATAAATTTAATTTCTGAAATAACAGAAATATATGACATTCATGGTTTTGAAACTAAAGTTTTAGCCGCTTCAATAAGAAGTGTTCAAGACATTATAGATTCTGCTAAATTTGGTGCAGATGTTGCTACTATTCCACCTAAGTTCTTGAAAGCTATGTACAACCATCCACTTACTGACAAAGGTTTAGCAGATTTCTTAGCAGATTGGAAAAAAACTGGGCAATCAATATTATAGTAAATTAATGGTAACATTAAAAAAAAATAATTTTACAGATTATACAATTAGTATAATTGAACCATGGATAAAATACCTCGAGACTATTCGTGGTTTTGGAACACATACACTGAATGCATATAAAAGAGACGTTTTAGATTTTTTAAAATTTTGTAACAACGAAAAACATAATTTCTTAGCCCCTAATAAACAGGTAATCAGAGAATATCTTTTTAATCTGTCAGAACGAAAATTATCCAGACCAACAGTAGCAAGAAGAATATCTAGTTTAAAAAATTTTTTCAAATTTTTACTAAAAGATAAAACTATTTCAACACTTGATGTATCAATTTTCAAAAGTCCAAAGCTGAAAAGAAATTTTCCAAAATCAATCGATTCAAATTTAGTTACAAAGGCATTGTTCTCTTTAATAGATGAAAAAAATCATGCCTGGATAAATCTACGTGATAGAGCAGTAATGTTACTATTATATGGAGCAGGCTTAAGAATTAGTGAGGCTTTATCTCTTAAAAAAAAAGAAGCTCCCAGAGGTGATTGGTTAAGGGTTCTTGGAAAAGGTAATAAATATAGAGATGTTCCTTTACTGCCTATAATTTGTGATGGTGTTAAAGATTACTTAGATATTTGTCCATTTAATGTTCAAGAAGACGGCCCTCTTTTCCTTGGAAAAAGAGGAGGAGTATTATCTCCTCGAATTATCCAAAGAAGAGTAGAAAACTTAAGATATGAACTAGGCTTGCCTTCTCACACCACACCACATGCTTTAAGACATGCATTTGCAACTCATTTATTATCTGGAGGAGCTGACTTAAGAGCTATACAGCAACTTTTAGGTCATTCAAGTTTATCTACAACTCAAAGATACACTGACGTTAATGAGACAGAACTCCTAAGTTTGCATAAAGCAATTCATCCTAGATCATAAAAGAGGCAATTAATCTATATTTATTAACCGCCTCTTTTTTTGTAATATTATATTAAATCAAATCTATCTAAATTCATAACTTTGTTCCATGCTGCTACAAAGTCATTGATAAACTTATTTTTTGAGTCACTGCATGCATATACTTCTGCAATAGCACGTAGTTGTGAGTTAGATCCAAACGCAAGGTCTACGCGTGAGGCAGAACTAACTTTTTTTGAACTTGCTCTATCAAAACCATCATAAGAATTTTTACCTGCAGGCTTCCACTCAATTCCCATATCCAGAAGTTTTACGAAGAAATCATTTGTTAATTTGCCAGATGGCTCAGTAAATATACCATAACCATTTGAACTTATACCAAGCGATCTCATGCCACCAATAAGCACTGTCATTTCTGGTGCAGTTAAACCCATTATTTGAGCTTTATCTAAAAGCATTTCTTCTGGACTAACACCATAATCTTGTTTCTGAAAATTTCTAAAACCATCCACAACCGGTTCTAGAACTTCAAATGAAGCTACATCTGTATTTTCTTGAGTAGCATCACCCCTTCCAGGAATGAATTCAAGTGACTTACCTGAAGCTTCTTCAACACCTATATTACCAGCAAGTACTATAATATCCGCAATAGAAGCACTCGTTTTTTCTGAAATATCCGAATAAATATCTAAAATTTTAGATAGTTCACTTGGCTTGTTAACTTCCCAGTTCTTTTGAGGTTCTAAACGAATACGTGCTCCGTTTGCACCTCCTCGCATATCTGTTCCCCTGTAGGTAGATGCACTCGCCCAAGCTGTTTCTACCATCTGTTGAGTTGACAATCCACTTGAACTTATAAGAGACTTTACTTGCTTAACATCATAGTTTTTATTTCCACTTGGGACAGGGTCCTGCCATATAAGTTCTTCTTCTGGAACTTCTGGTCCAAGATAACGTGTCTTTGGTCCCATATCACGATGCAAAAGTTTAAACCATGCTCTTGCAAAGGCATCTTGAAACTGATCCGGGTTTTCATGAAAGCGCTTAGAAATAACTTTATAAGAAGGATCTTCTCTCATTGCCATGTCAGCTGTTGTCATCATAGTGGTTACTTTAATTGAACCATCTTGAGCATCTGGAGCTAAGTCTTCATCTTTTGGATTAATAGGATGCCATTGATGAGCTCCTGCAGGACTTTTAACTAATTCCCATTCATAACCGAAAAGTAAATCAAAATAACCATTATCCCATTTTGTTGGATTTGCAGTCCATGCTCCTTCAATTCCACTTGTTATTGTGTCTCTTCCAACTCCAGAACCATATGAATTTTGCCATCCAAGTCCCATTTGCTCTATTGGAGCGCCTTCTGGTTCAGCGCCTACATATTTATCAGGATCTGATGCACCATGTGCTTTTCCGAAAGTATGCCCTCCCGCCGTAAGAGCTACAGTTTCTTCATCATTCATTGCCATTCTTGCAAATGTCTCGCGAATATCTCTAGAACTTGCTAATGGATCAGGATTTCCGTCAGGACCTTGAGGGTTAACATAAATCAAGCCCATCTGAACTGCCCCTAGTGGCATTTCTAATTCACGGTCTCCTGAGTAACGCTTGTTTTCAAGCCACTCATTTTCTTTACCC
>JADHQW010000024.1 GCA_016777705.1 Alphaproteobacteria bacterium
TTGGTGTTTAACATGTTTGGTTAATAAAAGTTTAGTTTTAGATACAGAACGAGTAAATCAATTATTTATAGAAAATAATGTTATTACTCTCCGTTTAGATTGGACAAAGCCGAATGAACATATAAAAAAATTTCTAGTAACTAATGGTCGATTTGGTATTCCATTTAATAAAATGTATGGGCCATTAATAAGTAATGGAAGAATTTTACCTGAACTTTTGAGTTTAAAAATAATAAGAGAATATATTGAGATTGCTAAATAAACTTATTTTAAAATTTTTATAAATAGTTTAATTATATTAAAACTATAAGGGGTCATAAAATGTCGATTAAAATTGGAGATAAATTTCCTGAAGGTGTATTTAGAGTAAAAGGTAGTGATGGTATAAAAGAAATTACTACAGATGAATATTTTGCAAATAAAAAGGTTGTTTTGTTTGCATTGCCAGGAGCGTTTACGCCTACTTGTTCAGCTAAACATTTACCTGGCTTTATTAATAAAGTTAGTTCATTTATTGATAAGGGTATCTCAAATATTGCATGCATGGCCGTAAATGACCCTCATGTGATGTACGCTTGGGGAGAAGCCAGCGGTGTTGATAATAAAATAGACATGTTATCAGACTCTGATTGTTCTGTTGCTGTATCTCTAGGTTTAGACATGGACTTTGGTAAAGTTATGGGGCATAGGTCAAAAAGATTTGCAATGATAGTTGATGGTAATATTATCACTCACCTTTTTGTAGAGGAAGTTGGAGCCTTTGAAGTTTCATCTGCTGAAAATGTACTTAGTAATTTATAATAATCTTTTTATCTTATAATTTAAATATTCATAGCTTTTACAGCAAGTTGGTCTGCAATTTCATTATAATGATTACCTGAGTGTCCTTTAACCCAAAACCATTGTACATTATGGAATTGAACTAATTTATCTAGTTCAATCCATAGTTCTTTGTTTGCTACAGGCTTTTTATTGGCAGTTTTCCATCCATTATTTTTCCAATTAATTATCCATATATTAATACCATTCTTTACATATTGTGAATCTGTGTATAATTCAATTTCACTTGGTTTATTAATTGATTTAAGAGATTCTATTGTAGCAGTTAGTTCCATCTTATTATTTGTGGTTACGTTTTCTGCACCAGACAAATATTTTTCTTCACCGGTATTTCGATTTATTAAAACAGCTCCCCATCCACCTATTCCAGGGTTACCAGAACAAGCACCATCAGTATAAATCTGTAATTTATTATTCATTTTAGGCTCTCATCATAATTTTGATTAATTACAAGCTGTTTATGGTGTCTTAACTTTATTATGTACTCGTTTGGATTTTTAGGAACGACAGAAGCACTTTTAGGAGTATGAAACCAATCGTATAACCTTGTTAGTAAGAACCTCATTGCAGCTGCCTGACAAAGGAGTGGCAAATAAAATAGTTCTTTTGTACTTAAGTTTCTTAAAGAACAATAACCTTTAATTAATTTATCAAATTTTTTATTATTAAATGTTTGATTATCTTCAAAGCACCAAGCGTTTACAGCTATAGCAAGGTCATAAGCAAGGATATCATTACAGGAAAAATAAAAATCTATAACACCAGATATTTTATTATCATCAAAAAAAATATTATCTGGGAACAAGTCTGCATGGATAAAGCCTTGAGGTAATGCATTAGGCCAATATTTTTTACAGAAGTTAAATGAATCTTGTATTTCTTCTAATATATTAGGTTCTATCTTATTTAAAGTACTAGTAGGTATGGTCTCATTACAATTTTTTATTAACTCATCCCAGCCTGATATTGAAAGTGAATTTTTCCTTCTTCCTTGGAAGTTATTACTTTTAATATGCATAGAGGCCATATAAGAACCTACGTTGAAACAGTCTTCTTTTGTTACTATCGTTTTAGATTTCCCATTAAGAAAACTCACTATAATAGCCGGTTTATTATGTAAATGTTGGAGATAGTTTTCCTGAATATCCATAATAGGGTTTGGACAAAGAAACTCTCGACTACTTAAATATTTCATAATATTTATAAAAAAAGGAATATCTTGTTGATCAACTCTTTTTTCAAAAATTGTAAGAATATACTTACCTTTTGAAGTTTCTAAATAAAAATTACTATTTTCAATTCCCTCAGTTATTCCATTAAAATGAATTAATGTTCCAATGTTATATAATTTTAGAAAATCAATTATTTGTTCTTCATTTAATTTAGTATAAACAGCCAATTTTAAATCCTAGTTACTTTATCTTAACATTTTAGGTAAATTGAATTTTACATTTTCTTTTGTCACTTCATGATCTAAGAGATTAACTTCAAAGTTTTTCTTTAGCTTTGATATTAACACTTGAACTAATGTTTCTGGAGCTGATGCTCCTGCTGTTAAACCTATATTTGGCGTAGTATGGGCTTCAAAAGTATTAAGAAACTCTTCTAATGTCTCTATGTCTGGTATGAGTTTAGCTACTTTAACACCGTGAGCTATAGCTACTTCAACTAATCGCAAAGAATTAGATGAGTTTTTTGCACCAATTACTAAAATTATATCACAAAGTTTAGCCATAGATTTAACAGCAGTTTGCCTATTAGTAGTAGCGTAACAAATATCTTCAGAGTTAGGTCCCTTAATATCTGGAAATCTTGATTTTAAAATTTTAAGAATTGTTGCCGTGTCATCCAACGAAAGTGTTGTTTGTGTTGCATAGGCTATTTTTTGGGTTTCTGATACTTTAACATTAAGCGCGTCTTCTTCTGTCTCAATTAAAGTAACAAATTCCTTTGGCACTTGTCCCATTGTGCCAGTAACTTCAGGATGATTTTTATGACCAACTAGTAAAATATGTCTTCCAAGATTGTAGTGTCTTACCGTTTCATTGTGTACTTTAGTAACTAAAGGACATGTTGCATCAATAGATATCATTTTTCTTTGATTAGCCTCATTAATAACAGATTTTGCAACGCCGTGGGCTGAAAATATTATTGGTCTATCAACTGGAGCTTCATTAACCTCTTCAACAAATACAGCTCCTATTTTAGCCAAAGAGTTAACCACGTCCTTATTATGAACTATTTCGTGTCTTACATAGACGGGTGAACCAAATTTTTTAATTGTTTCCTCAACAATTTTTACAGCTCTGTCAACACCAGCACAAAAACCTCTTGGAGATGCTAAATATAAATTTATATTTTGTTTCTTCATACATAACTTTTGATGTATTACATTGTATACGTCAATAGAGATTAATGACGTTTTGACTTTTTTATATATATAGGGGTAATTATTTTGATGAATCGTTTTATTTTTCCTTTTTTATTAATGTTTTCAGGTTGTTCAACATTTAAGCAGGAAGTTGTAGATTGTCCAAAATTAACTTCACCTAAAAGTGCTGCTGAAATAATAGCTAAGTCTGAGAACCAGTCACCCGTTTATATTGGAATTAGAGGAATTACAACATACTGTTCGAAGGCTTCCCAACATATTGAGATGAGTGTTTCTGTAAACATAAGGGCTATTAGAAAAGACATAACCATAGATGATTATGTTCCCCTTAAGTTATCAATTGTGTCTGTTGATAAAGACTTTAATGAGTACGATCGCGATGAACTATCATATTCACAATTTTTATTATTAGGAAGCAAAACCGTTGACAGAAAAACTGAGCTTAATCTAGACGTCCCAAGGGATGGAGAAGTTTTTCTAGGAATCAAATAATATTAGTTTAAAAAAGATGATTTTATTTGATTTGAAGATTTACTAATAATATTATTATTTTCTTTTTTATCCAAATTAGATTCTATAAAAACTTTAGAAGATTCTATAATTATAGAACCTGTTATCTTTTTAATATTATTTACAGCCTCTGTTTCTAATGCCATTATTTTTTGCTTAGCCTGCTCTTCCCTTCGTTTAATTATTTCTGAACAACTAACATTAGCATCTTCTCGAATTTTTTTGGCAGCATCTTGTGCATCCTTAATGATTTGTTCGGCTTCATTAGAAATATTTTTTTGAGACTGTAAAGATTTTCTTAATTCTTCTAGTGCTTCTTCTTTAAGTGATTTAGCTTCTTTTAATTCATTTTCAATTAATAGTGATCTACTATCTAAAATTCCTGTAATTGCTCTACTGGCTTTTCTCCATACCAATGCTATAAAGATTACAAAAGCTATAGCAACCCATGCTGTTTCATCAAAATACATTTTTATTTCTCCGTTAATATGTTTTTAGATGCGGCTTTTACAACTTGTTTGAGATTAGCTTTATCATGATTGATATTTGTAAATTTTTTAACTATTTCAATAATTATTTCATCAGCACTATTTACAATGTCAGAAATTATATCTTTCTGTAATTCTTGAATATTTTTGTCGGCCTTAGATATTTTTGAGTTAATTTTTTTAGCAATGTCATGTTCTGTTTTTTCTATAGATAACTTAGAATCAGACAAAGCTTCATTAATAAGCTTTTGTGATCTTAATTTAATATCTTTTTGATGATCTATTATTTCTTGTTTAATCTTCTCATTTTCTTGAGTAGACGCTTTTGCCTTAACTAAGTCATTTTGAATATTAGTTTCTCTTAAATTTAATATTGATTTGATATTAGGCGCAACCAAGAAGCTCATCAAAAAGTACCCAATAATTAAAGATATCACTGCCCAAAACATAAGGGATGGATATGTACTTAAATCTAATTGAGGAAGTCCAGCCTTTGTATCACTTGCATGAACAATACTTGAACTCATTAAAGTAAAATAAAAAAATAACTTTATAAAGTATGACATTTAATAATCTTTAAAATTTTTACCTGCAGTGATTATCCTGCAGGTAAAGAGTTAAATTAATTTTAGAATGTGAAAAGAAGTAGTAAAGCTATAACTAAAGCAAACAATGCAACAGCTTCTGTTAATGCAAAACCTAAGATTGCTATTCCAAAAACTTCATTCTTTGCTGCAGGGTTTCTACCAACAGCTGTAACTAATGATGCAAAAATATTTCCAATTCCTACTCCAACTCCAGCTAACGCAATAACAGCTAATCCTGCTCCTATTAATTTTGCGGCATCCATTTCCATTTTTATTTCCTTTCGTTGATTGATATAATTTTAGTTATGAATTAATGTAAGTGTAATGCATCATGGAGATACATACACGTTAAGATACTAAAAACGTATGCTTGTAAAGCAGCCACAAGGAATTCAAGTCCTGTTAATCCTATTACCGCCATTAAAGGCAGAATGGCTCCAACTTTTAATATTCCACTTGCCGATCCCATCATTATTATTAAACCAGCAAACACTTTCATCATTGTGTGACCGGCAAGCATATTAGCGAACAGCCTAACGGACAGACTTATTGGACGAATAAAATAAGATATGATTTCAATTGGGATTAATAGAGGAGCCAATCCAATTGGCACACCTGATGGAAAAAAATAAGTAAAAAATTTAAATCCATGTTTAAATAAAGCAATTATGGTGACACCTAAGAATATTATTGCAGCAAGTGTAAAAGTTACTGCTATTTGAGATGTAAAAGTATAACTATATGGAATCATACCCAATAAGTTACCAAACAAAATAAACATAAAAAGAGTAAATATAAAAGGAAAATAAGCCTGACTTCCTTTTCCAGCATTTTCTTTAACCATATTAGCTACAAACTCATAAGACATTTCTACAAGGGCTTGAAATCTATTAGGAACTAAGGACTGTTTTCTAGCACCAAAATATAGGAATCCAGCTGAACCTATAATAGAAAGCATCATAAATAGAGAAGCGTTGGTAAAAGATATATCAACACCCATGAGATTTAACTCAAAAAGTGTTTTAATTGTAAATTGTTCTACTGGTGAATTCATTTTAAACTTCTTTGATTAATAACTAAAAGTAACCAATTTTTAAACCCTTACCACTTACAACTCTCCACAAATTCAGAATTCCTGCAGCGCCACCTAGTAGGAAAAAAAGTATTAAGAACCAGGGATTAGTATCTAACCAGCTATCTAAGGTCCATCCTATACATCCACCTATTAACAAACCTGCTAATAATTCTGTAGCAACTCTGGAAAAAGTATTTAATAAATTTTGGTTATTTTCTTTGTTTTCGTTTTTATTTTCCTTTTTTGCTATAGCAGCATTTATTCTATCTGATAATTTATCATTATTATTAAGTAAGCTCAAATTATACTCTCACATACAAGTTATAAGCGTGCTTAAACTATTTTGAGCTAGCGAATAAGTCAAGAGTTTACTTTATAAAAAATCATTTTCTTTAAGCTATATCCCTTATTCTAGAAGCTTGTTCTAAATCAACTGATACTAATTTGCTAATTCCTTTTTGCTCCATAGTAACTCCAAAAAGCCTATCCATTTTTGCCATAGTAAGCCTATGATGAGTTATAACCATAAAGTATGTATTAGTTTCATCAACAATTTGATTCAACAAATCACAAAATCTTCCTACATTAGTGTCATCAAGTGGTGCGTCAACTTCATCTAAAATACAAATTGGAGCTGGGTTACACAAAAAAACTGAAAAAATCAATGAAATTGCAGTTAAAGCTTGTTCACCACCGGATAATAAAGAAAGAAGTTGCATCTTTTTTCCTGGCGGACTGGCTAAAACTTCAAGGCCAGCTTGAAGAGGATCTTCATTTCCAACTAATCTTAACTCAGCATTGCCACCACCAAATAATTTTTGAAACAGTTGTTTAAAATTTTCATTAACTTCTTCAAAACTTTCTTTCAATCGTTGTCTTCCTTCTTTATTAAGCTCAAAAATACCACTTCTGAGCTTTGCAATAGCTTCCTCTAGATCAACTCTTTCTTTGGACATAACTTCAATTTTATTTAGCATTTCATTCATTTCATCTTCTGCTCTGAGATTGACAGCACCAAGCGTTTCTCTTTCATTAAGAAGGCGTTGCAGGGTTTTTTCTAAAATTTCTATAGATTTAATAGGTTGATCTTCTTCTTTAGTATTTATAAATTTATTTAATTCTGTTGATTTTATCTTTAATTTTTCGAAGACTCGTTCCTCAATATTTTGAATTTTTGCTTTT
Organism: Alphaproteobacteria bacterium; assembly: GCA_016777705.1. Taxonomy (GTDB): domain Bacteria; phylum Pseudomonadota; class Alphaproteobacteria; order Puniceispirillales; family Marisalimonadaceae; genus Marisalimonas. Next base: position 7,075 of record JADHQW010000024.1, read on the forward strand.
GAAAGATTGAGTAAAGCCTCAATTTTTATCATTTCTTCTCTAAGCGTAGAAACTACTTTTTCAGCTTCTCTAACTTGTTTGTCAGCATCATTCAAACTTGTTTCATTTTTCACTAATTGGTCAGCGGCTATATTTCTGTTTGATATAGCCTCTTCAATTTTAATATTTAACTCTGCTTCTTTTTTTTCAAAACTCTCAGGAAGTGTTGACAATCTATTTTTTTCATCCTGGGAAGTTTTAAGTCTTTCTTCAAGAGAGATTAATCTTGTTTTTGCTTCTTCTTCTCTTACTTTCCAATTTTCTTTTTGATGTCCAAGTTGTATTAAATTTCTTGATTGGAAACTTTCTTCACTCTTGATTTGTTGTTCAGCAGCCATTGCATCAGTTAATTCATTTCGGCTTTGGTCTGCATTGTTTCTTACTTTCAGTTCTTCAGCAAGTAAGGAAGGTAAATTAAGGGAATTATTGAATTCTTTTTCAAGTTCACTCAATTCTTCCAAAGACATTCGCTCCGTATTTTTAAGTTCTTTTATCAATGCTTCAGATGAAAGTAATTTTGATTCAACTTTAGTGTTTTGTAACTCTAGTTGGTTTGATTCTGATATTAAGCTGGATAACTTAACTTGTAAGTTAGATAAGTCATCTTTATATTTTTTAATATTATTAAAGCATTCATCTAATCTTTTTTCAGATAAAGATTGGTTCTCTTCCAAAGAAGGGAGCTTATTCTGCAGTAATCTTAATCGTGCTATTTGTTGTAATCTCTCAGAATAACTGTTTTGAACTCCTTGAGGTTGAACAAAACCATCCCATCGCCATAGTCCTCCACTAGGAGTAGTTAAAGCTTGACCAAAAGTTAATTTTTTTTGAAGTTTAAAAGCAATTTCTTTGTTGTTAACAATTCCAACTCCCTTCAAAGCCGTATCTAGTATAGAAGATTTCGTAATTTTAGTAACTATAGGTATAACGCTTTCTGGTAATGAGGCTGGTGATATAGTTTTAAAATCATCTCTCCAGTAAGTAGTATTTTCTGTGGATTGATCATCAGATAGAATTGGTGCAAGTAGCGTTTCTCCTAATACTGAACCTATAGCCTCCTCAAGGTTATTAATATTACCAATAGTTTTTTCTAAGGTATTACTATTTAGGGTGTCACGACCTAATAATGTTGAAAGTGAATCAAACTCTAAATTGACTTTGTTAAACTCAAAAACCGCTGTGTTTTTTTCTTCTATTAATCTAGTTTCTAACTTTTCTAATTTTTCTAATTCAACTTTATACCCATCATTTAATTGATTATTTTCCTGAATACGTTTCTTTAGATTAATTATTTTTTCTTTATCTAATTTAAATCTATTCTTGTCATCTTCTATGTTAAAGTTAGCTAATTGATTTTGTGTAACCTCAATTTTTTGTTTTAAATTGTTTATACGCTTTTCTAAATCTGATTTATCAGACTTTATTGAATATATTTCAGAAGTAATGGTAGACAACTTCTCATCGGCTGCATCAGATATGCTTCTTAGCTTTTTAACCAAATCTGTTGCTTTGGTAATTTTTGTTGAAAAGTTTTCACTATCTTCTTTTAAGTTTTTTTCTTCAGTTAATAGGGTTGAAAGTGATTTTTTTGCATCTTCTTTTATTTCAGACTCGCGTGCAATATCATTATTTATTAAATTGATCTGGTTTTTAATATTTTGCAGAGTGTTTTGTGCAGAAGATTTTTCTTCATCTAATTTTATTTTTGTAATATTTAAAGTCTGTAAAGTTGCAGCTTTTTCTGCCTCATCCTTTTTTAGATCTGGAATTTTATTAGCCAAGTGTAACTGGGATTTGATGTGTTCAGCAACCTTGATTTGTCCTTGACTAACATTTTCATTAGCTTTTTTTAATTGGATTTCCAAATCATTTGCTTCTTTTTTGGCGTTATTCATTAGATTAAAAAATAAAGTTGCCTCGGCTTTTCTTATCCTTTCACCAACGGACCTGTACCTAGCAGCTTTCCTGCCTTGCTTTTCTAATTCTATTAACTGTTCTTTATATGTTTGTTCTATATCAGATAATCTATCTAGATTATCACTTGCTCCTTTTAACTTAAGTTCAGCTTCATGCCGTCTACTATGTAAACCTTTAATATTTGCAGCTTCTTCTAGTATTACTCTTCTATCTTCTGGATTAGAATCTATAATCTGTGCAATTCTCCCTTGGCCAACTATGCCAGAAGAGCGAGCTCCCGTTCCATTGTCAGCAAAGATTAGTTGTATATCTCTAGCTCTGACTTGTTTGCCATTAACTCTGTAAACTGAGCCCTTTTCACGTTCTATTTTACGAGTTATTTCAATTTCGTCATAATGATTAAAAATTGCAGGTGCTTTTTTTTCAGAGTTATCTAATTTGATACTAACTTCTGCAAAATTTCTTGAGGGCCTCTCATTTGTTCCAGAAAAAATAACATCATCCATTCCATCTCCGCGCATTTGTCGTGCAGAGTTTTCACCCATGATCCATTTGATAGCTTCTACTATATTTGACTTACCACAACCATTAGGTCCTACTACTCCAGTTAAACCCATATTCATTTGAATTTCAGTAGGTTCTAAAAATGATTTAAATCCAGAAATTCTAACAGATTGGAATTTCATTATTTATTCCTTTGATTTATGAATTCTTTGCTTTTACTAATTTTAGAAGTCTGGTTTCAAATTCTTTGAATGATAGTGCTCCAGAAATTTTGTGTTCATTGTTGATAATAAATGTTGGAGTAGATTCTACATTAAAACTTTTAGATTCCTTTTCCATTCTATCAATAATATCTTGCATAAGAGGTATGTTTTTGGTTATTTCATCAAATTTCTTTGAAGAAACTCCAAATAATTTTGCTATGGAATACAACTCTTCTAGAGGTTTGTTTGAATATGCCCACTGCTTTTGTTTTTCTAATAAAATGTCTACAGCTTTAATATAACCTTCGCTAGTCGGTAACGATCTTGCAAGGGCTGCTGCAATAACAGCTAATCTATCAAGTGGGTAGTCTATTAATTCTAATTGAATCTTTCCTTTATCAATATATTTATCCTTAAGTTTAGGCAAAGTGTTTTTATGAAAATTAGCACAGTGCCCGCAAGTTAATGAAAAGAACTCTTTAATTTTAATTGGTGCTTCATTTGAACCTAATAATTGTGACCGCATCATATGATTGGTGTTGGATTGATCAGATAGGACGACTTTTGGAAAAGTACTTAAAGCGAGAACCCCTAACATTAATTCTCTTCTTTTGATCATAAACATTTCATTCACAATACTAGCCTTTCTAATAAATTTTGAATTTTAAATCTTATACACTAAATATAATATATTAAAATAAGAGTTTTATTCAGAAATATTATTTTTTAGTTTCCATGACATTTCAAATTTTTGCATTGCTAATTTAAGTTCTCCATCAGGCAATGTGTTTGAAACAAAATTATTTTTATCAATTAAAGTATTCTTTAACATTTGATCATTATCATCATTAATATGAATATAACCTAAATCTGTTTGTACGATTTTGACTTTCATAATTGCTTTAAACCCAAAGCGAGAATTAATTTGGTTTAAAAAAAACGGAATTGCATGTTGTATTTCAGGGCCAAAACCATTTTGTACTTTTATAATTATTTGACCATCACTGTTTTTATTTTTATCAAATTTAATTTTATCTGGAAATGTTACATCAGCATACTGCCCAGCTATATTTTTCCAATTTAAAAAAATGTGAGTTTGAATAGCTCCCAATCTGCTTACACTCTTATCAACAATATTTTCAGTAATTTTTACTAGTGGTTTCATTTTTTAAAATCATAAAGTGATTAATTAATTTTTTTAATAATTCATATCATATATACATACATTTATGACTGAGAAAAATGAAGATAAATATAAACAGTTTTCTAATAAATTATTAGATTGGTATGATATTAGAAGGAGAATTTTGCCCTGGAGAGCAGCCCCAGGCGAAATATCAAACCCATATTTTGTTTTATTGTCCGAAATAATGTTACAACAAACTGTAGTTGTAACGGTTATTCCATATTTCATTAGATTTGTTAAGAAATGGCCAACGATCAATCAACTTGCTCAAGCTGATTTTAATGAAATAGCATCTTTATGGGCTGGTTTAGGTTATTATAGAAGAGCAAAAAATTTGCATGAGACAGCAAAAATTATTTCTACAAAACACAATGGATTAATCCCCAATAATAAAGAAGTTTTACTGTCATTCCCAGGTGTTGGTGAATATACTGCTACAGCAATTATGGCAATTGCATTTGACAAAAAAGCAAATGTTGTAGATGGAAACATAGAAAGGATTTTTTCAAGGTTATATAAAATAGAAGAACCTTTAGAACACTCTAAAAAAAAAATTAGAACTTTGTCTAATAAGTATTTGCCTTGCAATAGAAATGGAGATTATGCTCAATCTCTTATGGATCTAGGGTCTTTAGTATGCATTCCTAGGACTCCAAGATGTAAAAGTTGTCCAGTTATTTTTACATGTAAATTAGGAGGTAGAGCGGATGCTGGCCTATATCCAAAAAGATTACCAAAAAAAAGTAAGAAGCAAAGATATGGAATATTTTATTTATTAATTGATAATGAAGGATCTGTTTTATTTAGAACTAATAAAAACGAACGATTATTTGCTAATATGGACGTTTTACCTTCTGTTGGTTGGAATGAAGAAAAAGAAAACTTCAAAACTTCTCCTAAAATAATTTCAAAAGATTTAGCCTTATTCAATCTCGATTGGGAAATATTGGAAACAAAGATTAACCATGTTTTCACTCATTTTAAATTAGATTGTACAGTAGTTTTTTTTAGAATTAATAAGAAAATGACTAAAAATTTGTTGATAAATAAAGAATACAGGTTTGTTAAGAAAAAAGATTTTAATCAATTAGCAATACCAAGTTTGATAAACAAAATACTGACAACTTTTGAAGATAAAATTTATTAATCAATGCTTAAAGTGTCGAATAGATGTGAAAACCATTACTAGGCCTCTCTCATCTGCTGCAGCAATTACATCTTTATCCTTAATTGATCCTCCTGGTTGGATCACAGCTGTAGCACCAGCGTCAGCTGCTGCAATTAAACCATCTGGAAAAGGAAAAAAAGCGTCACTAGCTACAACACTTCCTATTGTTAGTGGTTCATTTAAGTTAGCAAAAGTTGCTGATTTTTTTGCTTTTTCATTAGCAATGTTTGTAGAGTCAATTCTGCTCATTTGTCCGGCACCAATTCCTGCGGTTTGCAAATTCTTTGCATAGATTATCGCATTTGATTTTGTGTGTTTTGCTACTTTCCAAGCAAAAAGAAGATCATTGATTTGATCTTCATTAGGTAACTTTTTAGTAACAACTTTTAAGTCTTCTTTTTTAAGAATATGATTGTCTCTAGTTTGTACAAGCATACCCCCGGATATAGATTTCATGCTAAAGCCGTTATCCATTGGGTTTGGTATTTTGCCAGACTTTAATATTCTTACGTTTGGTTTGTCAGCAAAAATCTTCAGCGCTTCATCGGTAACAGTAGGTGCAATAATAACTTCTAGAAATAGTGATTTCATCTTTTCAGCCAAATCAGCTTTTAGTTCTCTATTCATAGCGACAATTCCACCAAATGCACTTATAGGGTCAGTTTGAAGAGCATTTTCCCATGCTAAATTTATATTTAAGTTTTCAGAAACTCCACATGGATTTGCGTGTTTTATAATTGCAATAGCTGGTAGCTCAAATTCACTTATAAGTTCAAAAGCAGCGTCTGAATCATTTATATTATTATATGAAAGTTCTTTTCCATGTAACTTTTGTGACTGAGCAGCTCCTATTCTTGTATCAGCAGTTTTATAAAATGCTGCATGTTGGTGTGGGTTTTCACCATATCTCATTGATAAACTTTTTTGTAATTCTATAGATATTGTTTCAGGAAGTTGGGGAGTGTATTCTTTATATTCACTAAACCAATTAGAAATTTCTAAATCATATTGATTAGTTAATTTAAAGGCTTTCCCAGCAAGATATTTTCTGAAATTGTATGTAGTAGATCCATTATGTTTTAACTGATTTGTTAATTCTGTATAATCATTAGTGTCAGTTATGACTGAAACAAATTCATGGTTTTTAGCCCCAGCCCTTATCATTGCGGGTCCACCGATATCAATATTTTCTATGATTTTGGAGTTATCATGAGTTTTTTTAACAGTTTCTGTGAACTTATATAAATTGATAATTAATAAATCAATTTCAACAATATTATGTTCCTGCATCTTTTTTATATGATTAGCATTATTCCTTCTTCCAAGAATTCCACCATGGATATTAGGGTGTAACGTTTTTACTCTTCCATTTAGTATTTCTGGAAAACCAGTTTCTTCTGAAACATCCTTTACTAATATTCCATTTTCTTCGAGAAATTTTGCGGTTCCTCCTGTAGATAAAATTTCTATGTTGTGACTAATTAACTCTCTTGCGAGTATATCAATCCCATTTTTGTCAGTAACGGATATAAGAGCTCTTTTTATTTTTGTGTCATTAACAAAAGTTTTATTTTCAAATGTTTCATTCATATTTTTAACCAGTCTATGATTTAAGTAAGTTATGTGTGAGATAGTTTCTTTTAGTTATGAAAGTCAATTAAAATTTATTTTTGTAATGTCAATAACCAATCACATGAAATTGTTTTATAAGCTCTAATTTTTTCAAGATTTAAATTAATAATTATTTGTTTGCATTTTACCAAACCTTCTGGAGTAAACATAACAGAATCTTGACTGATAAGATTTTGATTGCCAGCATATAATTTCCATACAAAGCCCTTTTTATGATTTAATAATATCGAACCGTCTCTGGTTTTTATTAGATCAATGTCAGGATAAACATGAAAGCGTATATTAGCACTTTTGGGAGTAGAACCAATGTTATCGACATTGATTATTTCGTCTCTTCCTTTTATTTCTAATGTTTTTTTACCAACATATATTTGCCTTCTATGAAAAACTCCATACATCAATTCATATCCAGAGTGCGTTGCGTCTAATAAGTTTCCATCTTTAGTTGTTCCGTATTTTATATTAAATACTTTTGTTTTTCGATGGCCAGAAAGATCAATATTATTACGATCATCAATATTTAATGTTGAGTGAGCAGCGGATGAAGCTAAAGAGTTTTTTTCATATCTTAAATTTGAATTAACTAACTCTCCTAAATTAGAAATTATTTTTTGTTTTTGATAAAAAAATTCAAAAGCAAATAAACTTGCTTTAGAATCATTGCTAGTATTTTTTTTTGACCCAATATCCACTAATATTACTGAATTGGCATTTGACATCCTACAAAATCCTGTGTCCTCCGCTATATCAAAAGTTTTATTCTTGAAGCCGACTCTCTCTAAGGTCTGTTTTATAATATTTTTTGAAACTAATGATCCCCCATGAAACCATGAGAAACAACCATTTGGCATTTGAATACTTCGGCAAAATTCGCCCATTTTAATAGTTTTTTTGTGTAAATTTGCTGCATCTACATTTTTTAAAATTGCTACTACAGATCTTATTTCAATTAAATGTCTTAACAGTTCTATTTGAAGTACAGGGCTTCTAGTTTTATGACCTCCATCAGGGTTAATCAAAAATTGAAGTTCATAATCTAATAAACCTAACAAATCTTTTATGTTTATTATTTCTGGGTATAAAATTGATTGCCCAACAATTATACCTTTTATTATTATTATTTTTTCAAGATGCTCTTTGGAATCTATCAATTTTAATTCAAGATATTTCGTTTGCAAAGCAATAGAGTTTAGGAGTTTCTTTTGAAAATCAAGTTTGCCACTTTCAGCAAACCATGAATAGTTAAAGCTCCAAGAAGTTATTCTTGAAACTATAGCCTTAGCTCTAAACTCTTTAGATAATAAATTATAATTTGCATCTATCCAGTTTTCTACTAAAGATCGAGTCATCGCTCTTGCTTGGACGCTACCTTCGGATTTCAGATCCCTTAAAAATTCAAATTTATTAAAGTCTAATGATACTTTAGGAGTTAATCTTCCATTTATTATTTTTTGTCCGTTTTCTATATTTCCTTGCCAACTATCAGTTAATTTTCTAATTGGGGATTGAAATTCAGGCACTTTTAGTTTTTGTTTTAAGAAATAATTATTAGTAATCAAGTTTAAGCTATTAAACATCAACTCATTTATCCATTCTAAGTAATGAGACAAAAAAACCATCAGAACCGTTCGTGACATTACTCGATTTAAAATTTAAACTATTTGGTAGAATTCTGACAAAGCCCTCTTTTGTAACGCAATTTTCTAACATAGGGTAATCATTAGTAGTGAACGGAACAATTGAAAATTTATTTTGCTCTAATAAAAATTTTTCTATTCGGCGTTCACCTTCGATTTTTTGAAGAGAGCAGGTTATATACATAATGAATCCATTATTATTTAATATATTAGCTGCATTCTTTAAAATGTTATCTTGAATTAAAATTAAATCATCAAGGTTATTCGGTGCAGGTTTTAAAAAAATATCTGGGTTTTTTCTAATGGTTCCTGTGGCTGAACAGGGAGCATCAATTAAAATAACATCAGGTTTAAGTTTTGGATTATAATTTTCATCATCAACAATTATAAGATCTGGATTAAATTTTAAACGTTTCATATTATCAATAAAAATTTTGGAACGAGATCTACTTCTTTCAATTGATGTTACA